>NZ_JAZFTO010000364.1:0-13009 GCF_036446775.1 Candidatus Desulfatibia sp. | reverse complement strand
GCGCAGGGAATCGGTGATCTGGAAAAGTACAGCGCATATCCCTGGTTATCTATGGTCACTTTACAATGCCTGGGATCGGTTATCTCGTCTTTATTGACAATTTTAAAGGCCAGCGTACTGATTTCAACACCTGCTTCGTTCATAAAAGGGCTGACAACATCATTTAGATGCTGGGGCACAACACAGGGCTGATCCCCTTGAATGTTTACCACTATGTCATCAGGATCAAGGCCTATCCTGGCTGCGGCCTCCGCCACTCGATCGGTACCTGTACGGTTGTCCGCACCTGTCATGACAGCTTGGCCGCCAAACTCCAGGACGGCATCATAAATGCGCTGATCATCAGTGGCAACCGTAACATCCGCAACAATTTCAGACAGTTTAGCGCACTCATATACTCGCTGGATCATCGATTTACCATGAATAGGACTAAGAGGTTTACCTTCATAGCGGGTTGAGCTATATCTGGCAGGAATAATTACAATAACCTTCATGAATACTCTCCAAAAATAAAATCGTGTTACGATTTTATAAAACTCCCGCCCTGCTGAAAGCGGGACGGGATCTAATAAGCGAAAAGTTTACCCGCCTGGCGGGTAAACCACAGCCCTCTGGGCTGCGGCACCGCCCTTTCGCCTTAATAAGGATTTTATTGACCGGGCTATGATTATTAGTTAGTGTCCACTAGTTAAAGGTATCGATAACCGCTTTTAAAATCTCAAATTTCTTTACAAAGGTAAAGGGTGCTTGTTAAATGGATAAAGAATCGCTGCTTCAGATCCTTAGTAATGTAGCCGCCGGCAAAACTTCGGTCGAAGAGGCTGCCAAAACACTAAAAAATCTGTCATTCGAAGACATCAACTATGCCCATATAGACCATCATCGCAGCCTGCGCAAGGGGTTTCCCGAAGTGATTTTCGGTCAGGAGAAAACCTCTGACCAAATTATTGGTATCATGGAAAAAATGCTGCACCAGGAAAATATCGTCTTGGTGACGCGCATCGATCAAAATCAGTCCGGCAAAGTAGTTTCACACTTTCCCGAGGCAGTCTACCACCAGGACGCACGCATGGTCATCCTGGAGAAAAAAAAGATGCCGATCCAGGGGAAAGGGACCATTCTGGTGCTCTCGGCCGGAACATCCGACATCCCGATTGCCAAAGAAGCTTATTTAACCGCTGAGGCTATGGGCAATCGCGTGGAATCGGTTTTTGATGTCGGCGTAGCCGGCATTCACCGTCTGCTTGACCATCAAACCATGATCGATAAGGCATCGGTCTTGATTGTAGTGGCCGGAATGGAAGGAGCGCTCCCCAGCGTGGTCGCCGGCATGGTCAGCCGGCCGGTCATTGCCGTTCCCACCAGTGTTGGCTACGGAGTCAGCCTGGGAGGACTGACGGCCCTTTTTGCCATGTTAAACAGCTGCAGTTCCAATGTTGCCGTGGTAAACATCGACAACGGATTCGGCGCCGGATATGTGGCGTCTGTCATCAACCGAAGCTAGCGATGCTCCGCCTCCCCTGCCAGTTTCCCGCTCTAGGTATACCAAAGCGACCAGGCTCCGCGATTCTGGATGCTGGCTGCTCGATGCTGGATAGGAAAATAAGGAATTCATCATTTTATCCAGTATCCAGAGACCAGTATCAAGCATCTTGTGGTATCTTCACTTAATTCCAACCACCGACCAGATGCAGATGCAAATGGAAAATAACCTGGCCCCCTCCCCTTTCAACGTTAAAAAAAAGCTTGTAGCCGGATTTCGCTATCCCCATTTTTTGGGCCATGTCTCTTGCATTTGTGATAATTTCAGATACGATCTCGCTGTCATCCGCTATCAAATCATTAATGCTGCGGATATGTTTCCTGGGAACAACCAAAAGATGAGTGGGGGCAATCGGATTAATATCCTTAAATACAATTAAGGTCTCGTTTTCGAACAATAACTCCGTCGGAATCTCCTTGCTTAAAATTTTACAGAACGTACAATTTTTCTCCATTGCAACCCATCCTTTCTTGAGCCTAAATTGAACTCGTTCAACTCTCGCTATGTCGTCTCTTCTTCATCCGATTTTCACCGAAGTCAATGTAACAAAACATAATTCAATACATTAGCTATACCATTTTAACATACTGTATTTATAGTTCTCTCGCCCGCTTCGCTCGAGTCCACAGAGTTCACAAAAATTATTTTTTTGTTCTGATTTTTTGAGAGGAAAATCAGAACAAATGTTCAACCCTTAAAAGCAAACTTCCAGTGAAGCTGGATCTTAGTTTGATCTGGATTGCCCTCTCAGCAATCCAGATCAAAGCTTTGTGTGCTCTGTGAGCTCTGTGAGAGATATAAAATAGCCATTTATGAATGGAAACTAAAATGACCACCGCCCCTTCCTGGTCGGTGCTTCCAGGGATTTTTTGAGCTGTTTTAAAAAAATATCCCGCGGCATTTCCCTGGCGCCGAAACGGATCAAATGCGCCGTGGTAATCTGGCAGTCCATCATATCAAAGGATAATGTTTTTAAATGTTCTACAAGTTTGACTAATGTTATATTGGAAGCATTGCTGATACGACTGAACATGGATTCACCAAAAAAACATTTCCCCATTGAAACCCCGTATATCCCGCCGGCCAGCCCTCCTTTGTACCAGGCCTCCACTGAATGAGCTAACCCGGCAGCATGTAGCCGGCAGTAAGCATCGATCATCTCCTGAACAACCCAGGTTCCTTCATTCTTTTCGATTCGAATTTGAGCACACGAATTTATGACCTGATCAAAGGCCGTATCAATGGTTAGGTGGAACTTGTCTTGCTTGATGATTTTCTTCAGGGTTTTTGAAATCCGGATCTCTTCAGGATACAGCACCAGGCGCGGATCGGGTGACCACCACAGAATCGGTTCACCATCAGAGTACCATGGAAAAATTCCCATGCTATAGGCCAGCAGAAGGCGCTCCTGGCTCAGATCGCCGCCTACAGCCAATAAACCTTCCTTAGGGGCAAGATAGGGCGGGGGAAATTCTATTTTATCGGATAACAGAAAAACCGGCATGTATTATGTAGATGGTTGGGTCGTTGAGGTTCAACCGGATTTATGGATGGACACTAACTAAAGTCAAAGGTCAGCTTTTCATCTTCAAGGTCCACGAAGACTTCGCCTCCTTTTTCAAGGCACCCGAACAGAATCTCGCTGGTGAGGATGTCTTTAATTTCCGTTTGTATCACCCGGCCCAGCGGCCTTGCTCCGTAACGGGGATCATGACCATTCTGGGCCAGCCACGCGCGTGCATTGTCGGAGTAGCTTAATGAGACCTTTTTTAAGGACAACTGCCCTTTCAGCTCTTGCATAAACTTGTCCACCACCAGCTTCATGATCTCCGAATTCAGCGCATTGAAGTGGATGATACCGTCCAGGCGGTTTCTGAATTCCGGGCTGAAAAACTTTTCAGCAGCCTTTTTTCCTTTGTCTTTGGTATCATACTGCGTATCACCAAAACCGATGGTCTGGCTGCTCATTTCTCTGGTGCCGACATTGGATGTCATCATGATGATAACGTTTCTGAAATCGGCCTTCTTCCCATTATTGTCTGTCAGGGTAGCATGATCCAGAACCTGCAACAATATATTATACATATCCGGATGCGCTTTTTCAATTTCATCCAGCAACAGAACGCTGTAAGGGTGCTTACGCACACCGTCCGTCAAAAGTCCCCCCTGTTCAAAGCCGATATAACCCGGGGGGGCACCTATCAGCCGGGCCACGGCATGCTTTTCCATATACTCGCTCATGTCAAACCGCAGGAACTGAACGCCCAAAACTATCGCCACCTGCCGGGTCACTTCTGTCTTGCCGACCCCGGTAGGGCCGGTAAACAGAAAAGATCCCACGGGTCTGCCGGGAGTTCCCAGGCCTGCACGGGAGCGCTGTATGGCAGTAACCAGGGATTTAATGGCTTCATCCTGTCCGAAAACGACTTTCTTGAGACTATCACCAAGAGATTCCAATTTTATTTTGTCGGGTATTGATACGCTGATGGCCGGGATTCTGGCCATTTTGGCCACAATTTTTTCAATATCCTTAGGGTTGATTTTCTTTCTGTGAGAACCACCCGAAAGTCTAACATACGCCCCGGCTTCATCGATCACATCAATGGCCTTGTCCGGCAAATAACGGTCATGGAGATATTTGACGGATAGTTCAACCGCGGCTTTCAGAGCCTGGTCGGTATAAACAATGCCGTGATGGTCCTCATAGCGAGATCTCAGTCCTTTCAAAATTTGAATGGCTTCGGGAACCGGTGGTTCAAAAATTTCAATCTTCTCAAAACGACGAGAAAAAGCCCGATCTTTTTCAAAAAAATTCTTGTATTCCTCAAAGGTGGTCGAACCAATACACCGCAAGTCACCGGTCTGCAAAGCCGGCTTCAATATATTGGATGCGTCCATGGAACCTCTGCTGGTGGCCCCGGCCCCGACCGTTGTATGTATCTCGTCAATAAATAAAATCGCATTTTTTTTCTTTTTCAACGCGGCCAGCACCCCTTTTAAGCGCTGCTCAAAATCACCGCGAAACTTTGTACCGGCCAACAGTCCGCCAAGATCAAGTGAATAGATGCGAACATCTTTAAGTAAATCAGGAACAGCTCCGGCGTTTATCTTAAGCGCCAACCCTTCGGCCATAGCGGTTTTCCCAACGCCGGGATCACCGATATAAACCGGGTTGTTTTTACGTCGTCGGCACAACACCTGAATCGTCCGTTCGATTTCAAGTTCTCGGCCGATCAGGGGATCAAGCTTTCCCTGGGCGGCCTGCTCGACAAGATCGATAGTGAAAAGTTCAAGGGGATCAGCTTTCTTTTTCTTGGTGTCTTTCGCAGTTTTTACCGGCCCTTCCAGCTCTTCCTTGAAAGGTATTTTGGCAACGTTATGGGAAATGTAATTTAAAACATCAAGGCGGGTAATGCCTTCAGCATTCAAAAAATACTCGGCATGGGAATCTTTTTCCAAAAAAATCGATGCCAGGATATCACCAACCGAAACCTCTTGTTTTTCAGCCGAACGAACCTGATTTACCGCCCTTTGAATAACGCGTTGAAAACCGACGGTCTGTTGCAGGACATATTCATCCCCTTCGGGCAGGCTTTCCATGCGTTCATTGAAAAATATCTCAAGGGCGTTTTTAAGGTTCTCGACACTACCACCGCCGGTTTCAATAATTTCCGCGCCGTCGCTGTCGAACAGAATAGCAAACAGCAAGTGCTCAATAGAGACATACTCATGGCGCCTCTTTTTTGCTTCTCTGACAGCAACACCAAGCGTTTCGCTAAGTTGTTTATTGATCATGACTTATTCTTTCTCCATAGTACATTTCAGGGGAAAACCTTGTCCACGGGCTACGGCATGTACAGTTTCCACCTTGGTTTCAGACACCTCATATGTGTATACGCCGCACAGACCTATCCCCTTACGGTGAACGTTCAGCATAATATTTACTGCTTCCTCAGGCGATTTATTAAAAACAAGCATAAGAATTTCTACAACAAAATCCATTGCAGTATAGTCATCGTTGTGAAGCAAAACTCTGTACATGGGAGGTTCGCGTAATTCGTCCCGGATTTCGGAATCGACCTCCTCTTCCAGTTCAGGGTTATACTCACTCATTGAACCTTTCTCCCATCTGACCCACAGACCTCGTAAACAATGACAGATTGCGGGGAAAATTTTGGACAAAACGCGCCATTTCTGATCAAAGAGTTGGGTTCAAAGGTTCAATGTTCAAAGGTTCAGAGGTTGATCCCCTCATTTAATTACCCCTATGGAATTAATGGTATAGGAAAAAAGCGCGAAGCGATTAACCCGACTCGGCTGCCTTCGACATGAGCTCAGGCCGAATGTAGCTCGTCGCAGGCTGAACGCTGAACCCTGAACCTTTGAACCCGTGAACGGTTACCCTAAATATAACAATTAATATCCGGCCTTGTAAAGGGGCTAATCAAATAAAATCGCGGAGCGATTTTATCTAATGTGCCCTACCGGCCACAGCACTTCTTGTATTTTTTCCCGCTTCCGCAGGAACATGGTGCGTTACGGCCGATTTTTTTTGCGGTGCGCCGAACCGGTTTTTTCTTTTCAGGTTCATCACCACCGGAAAATGAGAGATTCTGCTCCTTAGGCCGTCGTAAATCCGCTATTCTTTCAGGTTCAGATATCTGAATTCTGAACAGGATACTCAGCGTCTCTTCCTTAATCCTGGAGATCATGTCCTGAAACAGTTCAAACCCTTCCTTTTTATATACAATTAAGGGATTCTGCTGCCCGTAGCCTCGCAGACCGATACCCTCTTTTAGATGATCCATGCTAAGAAGATGGTCCTTCCAGAGGCTGTCTACGGTTTGCAGCATGATAATACGTTCCAGGTTTCTGAAATCATCAGTTCCAACTACAGCCTCCTTTTCATTATATTTTTGGATGCTAAAATCAAAAATCAATTCCGCCAGTCCTTCGCGGGTCAACGCGTTCAGGGTGTCGTCGTCCGGATTGCCAGGGCGGAAGCTAAACTGCTTGAAGACCGCTTTATTAATCCCTTTCCAGTCCCATTCTTCAGCCAGGGTCCTGTCATCGACAAAAAAATCTGCGATCTCTTCAGCCTTTTCACTGATCATGTCTTCAATGGCTGGTTTCAGACTTTTTCCATCGAGAGCTTCACGGCGTTGCCGGTAGATAACTTCACGCTGCTGATTCATCACATCATCATATTCTAACAATTGTTTTCTAATATCGAAATTGTGGCCCTCGACCTTGCCTTGAGCACTTTCAATGGCTCTGCTGATGATGTTAGCCTCGATGGGCTCGTCCTCTTCCAAACCCAATTTGTCCATAATATTGGTTATACGTTCCCCTCCGAATATCCGTAAAAGATCGTCCTCCAGAGCCAGATAAAACCGTGATGAACCGTGATCGCCCTGCCGTCCGGACCGGCCTCTGAGCTGATTATCGATACGTCTGCTCTCGTGCCGTTCAGTACCTATGATATGAAGCCCGCCAAGTTCAGTCACACCTTCTCCCAGTACGATGTCAGTTCCGCGACCTGCCATATTGGTTGAAATCGTAACCGCATTCTTCTGGCCGGCCATGGCAATGATCTCAGCTTCCTTTTCATGATTTTTGGCATTCAATACCGTATGTTTGATGCCTCTTTTTTTTAATTTTTTAGCTAAATTTTCGGAAATATCAATGGAAATAGTGCCAACCAGAACCGGTTGACCTTTTTGATTAAGTTCGACGATTTCATTCAAAACGGCATTGAATTTCTCTTGCTTGGTTTTGTAGATCACATCCGGATAATCGGTTCTTATCATGGGTTTGTCGGTAGGGATAACCAGGACATCAAGATCATATATTTTTTTAAATTCAGCAGCTTCCGTATCGGCCGTACCGGTCATTCCGGCCAGTTTGTTGTACATTCTGAAATAGTTCTGAAAGGTAACAGTGGCCAGAGTCTGATTTTCGTTTTCTATTTTGACGTTCTCTTTGGCTTCAAGCGCCTGGTGCAACCCCTCACTGTAGCGGCGCCCGGGCATCAGGCGCCCGGTAAATTCATCGACGATGATCACTTCATTATTTTTGACGATATAGTCGACATCACGTTTAAACAGGGTGTGGGCTTTTAAAGCCTGGTTAATATGATGCAGCAGCTCAATATTTCTGGCATCGTAGAGGTTGTCAACCTTTAGCACTTGCTCTGCTTTAGCAATACCTTCTTCTGTCAAGATGGCTGCCCGGGCTTTTTCATCCAGTGTATAGTCGCTATCAAGAACCAGGCGAGGAATTATGCTGTTAACCCGACGGTAAAGATCTGTCGATTTCTCGGCCGGACCGGAAATGATTAAAGGGGTTCGGGCCTCGTCAATCAAGATACTGTCTACTTCATCAACGATGGCAAAGTTAAGCTCGCCTTGGACAACTTCAACCTTGGAAAACTTCATGTTATCTCTCAAGTAATCAAAGCCGAACTCATTATTGGTCCCATACGTGATATCTTCACTGTATGCCGCTTTGCGCTCATTATCATCCAAACCGTGCAATATCGAGCCGACCGAAAGACCTAAAAAATTATAAATATGACCCATCCATTCCGTATCACGCCTAGCCAGATAATCGTTCACGGTAATAATATGGACGCCCCGACCGCTTAAGGCGTTTAGATAGGCCGGAAGGGTAGCGGCCAGTGTTTTACCTTCACCGGTCTTCATCTCAGCGATTTTTCCCTGATGAAGACTAATACCACCGATCAACTGGGCATCAAAATGCCGCATTCCAAGCGTGCGTATCGAGGCCTCCCTGACTGTTGCAAAGGTTTCCGCAAGAATATCATCAAGCGATTCACCGTTTTGTATTCGTTCTTTGAATAACACCCTCTGGTTTTTGAGCGTGGCATCACTCATGGACTGAATTTCCGGTTCCAGAGCATTAATCCTCTCAATTGCGGGCCTAATTTTATTTAATTCCCGTTCGTTTTTGCTTCCAAAAACTTTTGTTAAAAAATTTATGACCATTAATAAAACTTCCTCCTGGTACTTAGTTAATGATGCGTTTTGGGCTGCTTATTTTAATAAAATAATTCAACTATCACAATGATGCAAGTAAAGAATCCGGGCTCAGAGGACCCGGTTTTGGTTTACCCCTGGAAGGGGTTAATAATTACAGTGCATTAAGTGCCTATGTCTGGTTAGCCGGTTAACCGGTTAGCCCGTTGTCCGGTATTAAATTACGGGCTAACGGTCATAACGGGCCAACGGGCACAACTTTGTTTGGCTTTAGTTCACTTCGTTCGACCTGAGGCTCTCGACAGGCTAGCTCACTTCAAACCCTGGTCCAGACCGATCACCAATACGCTTTACTCAAAAAGCCAGATTTTGAAGGATGCATAGGATACATCATATATATTCGGGTCGCGCCAGGGCGGGCTTTAGGCCCTTTTAACGGTCTTTGGCAGAGCCAGATATCTCTGACCCCCGCAAGGCGGGGCAGGCTTGGCCCAGAGGACCAGGTTTGTCAGGACTAAATAAAAAGGGAATATTTGCGGTGCGTCAAACGGTTATAGATAGACGAGGTCAAACAAGGAAAGAAAAAACTGAAATATTTAGTTCAAAATGTATTTTATAGGGCTTACCGGAATTCCGTTCAAAAGAACCTCATAATGTACATGCGGGCCGGTAGTTCGACCTGAGAGACCAACACGTCCAATCATATCACCCCGTTTTACGGCTTCACCGCGTTTTTTAAATATCTTTTTAAGATGTCCATAGCGGGTGACGATTCCATGACCGTGATCAATTGCAACTAGCTTGCCCAATAACCCTTTGGTACCTGTAAAGCTAATAATGCCATCAGCCGTAGCAATAACGGGTGTTGCCATACGCGTGGCAATATCCAACCCTTTATGGAATTCGCGCAGGCCGGTGAAGGGTGATATGCGATTGCCGAATGCGGAAGTGGTCCATCCTTTGACCGGGCGAATTGCCGGTGTGGAGGATAACAGATTGCGCTGATCTTGCAGAAAAGTGAAAAGAGATTCAAACCCTTCCTGCTGCTTGCCGGATGCGAGCTCGAGTTGCCTGGTCTGCGCATGCATTTCGCGCATCAAGCTGTTATGTTTTTCAGTCAGCGGAATTTTGGTATCAAGATCATCGGGAATTGAACCACCGACACCAAAAAGGCTGTCTTGATCAGTCGTTTTCTCAATGTTGGCGATAATGCGTATCTTTTTTTCAAAATCGTTCAAGGCAATCAGCTTGAATTTTAAGGCCGTAATCTCATCGGCAAACTTTTGAACCTGGTTGCGCTGGCCGGCGATTTCATCCGATTGCTGAGAAATTATGATCTGTAGTTCCGGGTGGCCGGAAACAGTTTTTTTGAGGTTGGAATAATCATAAATAACATAGGTTAGTAAGACCAGGCTGGCCGCAAACAAAACGCCTAAAAAGCGAAGCATAGCCCTGGAAACGGTAAATTGTTTGACTGGGGAGCTGGTATTACTTAGAATAAAAAAGGAAATTTTTTTGCGCATAATCAAATAACTTTAGTGAACAGTCCTGTTTTGTGCTCAAATTACCTTTCTTTTTATACTTTTTACAAAGGTGGGACTTTAAATAACTTTTAATTTCAACAGATTACACAACTTCATGCGAACTAAATTTTATTTATAACTATTATCATGAATTAAATACAAATGTCAATGATTTAAGTTGTTTTAGTTAATTTTTTTAATACTTTTGACCTTGATGAATTCGTAAAAAGTCGCATTCAATTAGAGATGGCTAAGTAAAAAGGTTCATATACAAGGCGTAGTATTTTTTCAGGAACGAGGCCATACATGTAGTATGCCTAATGTCTGCAAAAATACTACAACCCGCCTGAGGCGGACAAGCGCAGTAGATGGGACTTTTTACGAGGCCATCAAGTTTTACTCGGAGGCTTCAGGACATAAAATCAACCCCAATTTTATATCATTTTAGGCGATCCCCAAACTGAATTTAAGGGATTTTAAGGTGTTTTTCATCAGCATGGTAATGGTCATGGGGCCAACACCACCCGGCACCGGGGTAATCCAACCGGCAATTTCCTTGGCAGCATCAAAGTCAACATCACCACTTAAAATCGCAATCTTTTTGCCGGTCTTTTCACTGATCTTTTCTCCGACCCTGTTGACACCTACATCAATGACGCAGGCACCCGGTTTGATCCACTCGGGTTTCACCAGTCCGGGAACACCGGCGGCAACAATCAGAATGTCTGCGCGTTTACAATGGCCGGCCAGATCTTTTGTGCGGGTATGAACAACTGTAACCGTTGAATTGGCGCCTTCACCTTTCTGTAACATCATATTGGCTATAGGTTTGCCGACAATATTCGAGCGCCCCACAACAACAACTTCGGCCCCGCTGGTCTCAACACCGGCCCTAACAATCATTTCCTGAATGCCTGCCGGCGTACAGGGAGGAAACTTAACTTCCGCACCGCCGATCATCAGGCGCCCAACGTTTACCGGGTGGAATCCATCCACATCCTTATCAGGATCGATGGCATTGAGAACCTTTTTCTCATCGATTTGGTCGGGTAGAGGCAACTGTACCAGGATACCATGGATGGAATCATCCTTGTTGTATTTGTCAACAAGGCCCAGAAGCGCCTCTTCGGAAAGATCCGGCGGCTGACTGTCCTGGATTTCATTAAAACCAAGCTTTTGGGCGGTTTTAATTTTCGCGGTTACATAAGAAATAGAAGCCGGGTCTTCGCCGACCATAATGGTTACAAGGCCGGGTACAACACCGTGTTTTTCTTTAACTTCATTAACCTCGGCTTCAATCTCTTTAAGAATCTCGTCCCTGATTTCAGTTCCCTTAATCAGTTTTGCAGACATTTTTAATCTCCTTTCATAAATGATTATAGATTTATTCAAAAATCTTTATTCCGTCATCATGATTGGAAAACCGTTTTTGTTTAGACCATTAAATTATTAATGTCAATCAAATCGTATTTAATATGAGGGGTCAGGGAGTTTTTATCATAGAGTATTATCTGTCAGCGGAATGGATGATCTTTTTTTAAAGCGTGTGTTGTTTGAGTGTATTAGGGATCCGTTAGAAAGAACAGACGTATGCCGCAATTGTTTCCTGATTTAAAATGGAAAAGGTGCCGCCATCAGTCCGGCGGATTCATCGAGTCCCAACATGATATTCATATTCTGGACAGCCTGCCCGGCCGCCCCTTTCCCCATGTTGTCGATGGCCGACATCAGGATCAACCGGTTGTTGCGCTGATCGATCTTGAACCCGATGTCGCAATAATTGCTCCCCTTAACATGCATGGTATCGGGCGGACGGCCGTCCGGGCATATCCGGACAAACCGGCGGTTCGAATAATATGCAGCCAGGCAGTCTCGAACTTTTTCAGGGCTGAGCTGCTCAGTCGGAACAGCATATATGGTCGTTAATATCCCCCGGGTCATGGGGACCAGGTGCGGTACAAATGACAGGTTGACCGGTTTGGCAAGTACCAGTCCCAATACTGCTTCCATCTCCGAGTTGTGGCGGTGCTCGGCAACTTTGTAAGCTTTGCAGGATTCGTTGGCTTCGCAAAAATGCGTTGTCAGCGCCAGTGATCGCCCGGCACCGCTAACCCCGGACTTTGAATCCGCAATTATTGTCTCAAAATCTAATAATTGCTCTTTCAACAGGGGTATCAGCGGCAAAAGAACGCTGGTGGAGTAACATCCGGGATTACCGACAATGTCGGCGTTTTTAATTTCATCAAAAAAGATTTCACAAAGCCCGTAAACTGCTTTTGCTAATAAATCCCTGGCCGTATGCGGCTGGTAAAACGATTCATAAATTGCGGCATCCTTGTATCTGAAATCGGCGCTAAAGTCGACGACCTTCTTGCCCCTTTGAATTAGCTCGGGGACGATTGACATGGGAAGTTTGTGGGGAAGCGCCGTGAAGACCAGATCCGCCCGGTCACAAACACGCTCCACGGAAACTTCTTCGCAAACAAGGTCGACAAAACCCGCCATTGCAGGATACACCCTGTCAAACCTTTCGCCGGCATACTGCCGGGAAGTAAGAACAGTCAGTTCGATATCGGGATGAGTGCAAAGTATGCGAACAAGCTCGGCACCCGCATATCCCGTTGCACCGATTACACCAATCCTGGTCATAATACCCCCTTATTCATCGCCATTTTTCTAATAATCATGTTGGTTATTCCTAATTGCATAGTTGATCCATGGGTCGATGGAGTAATGGAGTATTGGAGTAATGTCCGGTGATGATTTGATATATGGGTATTCCTTTTCATCACTCCAACACTCCATTACTCCAAAGTTAGTTACTACAAAAGCTCACTTAAGCATCCCAATTCCATAAAAGTATCAAGAGGTTTTTAAGACGATTAAATCCGATAAATTTGTAAAAAGTGAAACATGTAATGTAAAACAAATCCAAATTGAACACT
>NZ_JAZFTO010000363.1:0-3098 GCF_036446775.1 Candidatus Desulfatibia sp. | reverse complement strand
ACAATTACCGCATCCTTGGCATGTTTTCTTGTCCACGACAGCATGAAAATTTGTGGCCCAAAAATCCAATGGTTTTGGTAGGTTCTTGTGAAGACCTAACATACCACAGCAGCATCCGCAACACGAACAAATGAATTCAGCTATTTTTGTATTTGAAGGCTGAAGAACTAATCCCTCTTTCTGATTCTGTTCTATTATCGACATAGCTTCATCTCTGGTGATTTTCCTGCCGACATTGCTTGCCAGAGCCATCTGAGCCATGTCACCTATAGCGAGACAGATTTCTTTTCGATCCGTTATTCTGCAAGACCCACCCTCTATTGATTTTTTTTTACGGCAAATGCATTCGACGATGACAAAGGGTTCTTCAGCCTGTTGCAGCAGGGTCGTTACTTCATCAAAAGTGCTTACATTATACTGTAGGTGGATGCTTTTGGCGACTGGTATGGTACGCATCTGTGGGAGTTCTGTACTCAAAAATTCGATACCAAAATTCCTATCCGAAGTATAATCATTGAAATCCTTTATAAATTCCGGAGTTAGTCGATCAAGTTGAAATTCATACATCCCTATAACAAGAGGCGCATTGCAATAATGCTTTTTACCATTTTTTATTTTGAACTCAATTCCGCCCTTTTTCTGAATACGACCAAGAATCTTCTCCAGTTCTTCGGGTGATTCAAGCAGATGTTCGACTCTACTATAAATAATTTTAAGTGGCTCAAATTTGTAGCTTAATAAAGAGGCCATCTCAGCCTCTTCAGGTGTAAAAATGTGTTTCAATATTCTTATCTCAACGCCTGTCTTAGTAGCTGGAAACCCGACAGCTTGATTATCCAGGTGCTTTTGTAGTTTGATATAAACCTGATCATTTTGCGCCATGCTGCACCTCCTTCATAATGGACAGCCCCCCAAATCAAATTTTTAATAGTAACTTTTCTTCTGATAATTTGCGTTTCTCTATTGCCAAGCCTTTTCTAGAGCGATTACAGTAAATTTGCCGAATTCCGTTGCCATGCGTGCATCGTTTTCGGTAAAGCCTCCTATTTTATTGGCCAAACCAATCAACCCATATGCTTTTCCGTCAATTTTGAGCGGTGCAAACATAACGTTGTCAAGGGTAACATGCCCTTTGGGCATAAATGCCATCCATTTACTAATTGAAAAGCTGTTTTCAAACACTACCTCACCTGTTCTATAGGATCTTGCCCGCAGTCCGCGTATAGGCATGGGAAGGCTCAGATCAACAGTGCAAGGGTGCCCACCCGCTTCTAAAAATAAAACTTCATTTTTCATCCCATCTTCATTTAAAAGGGCGACATATCCGGCGGTGGCACCGATCAAGTTCTTGGCAAGATCGAAAATGACACGCGCCGCCTGTTCAAATTCGCTATGTATCAGGACCGCTTTAGAACACTCCGACATTGCTGAGGTTTCCAACAACCGTTGCTCTGATTCCATGGGTGCCTCTCCAGCTTGCCTGCGCTTAATAGTTTCTTTCTCGAACTCTTTTACTATCTGTTCCAATTTTTCATAAATTGGTTTTCGGGTCATCAGAACATCCTCCAAATCAAAAAAAAGGCTCATGCACTGGTTTCAGTAAAAGACATTTCTTTGGGATCTTCAAATAATATTCTGTTAATACATACAATATCATGAGGGAATCAGAACTGCAAATATTTTGATTCATGCTTTTTGTTGATCTTATCCTCACAGAATGAGATCAGCCATACGATATTTTTGTTTGTTTTTCGCCCAGAAATTTGCTAAATTTATCCAACGCTGCTGTCAGTAACGTAAACTTGGATGTTAGAACTGATCGTTGCCTCCTATGCGGGCAATTGGTCTCGTAAAATTGAAATCAACCAACACGGATGACTGAAAAGATTTCAACTGTAAACCCTGACCTCGATCCGGAAACCTGGGTGGATCAATATGGGGATTATTTGTACCGGTTCGCACTGACCCGAATCAAGGATCCGTTCGTGGCTGAAGATCTGGTGCAGGAAACCTTTCTGGCCGCACTGAATGGACGTGAAAGCTTCAAGAGCCGTTCCACCTTTCAAACCTGGTTAACGGGCATTCTCAAGTACAAGATTTTGGATTTCTTCAGGAAGAAAAATCGGGAACAGGCGGTAGACGATATCGATGCGGTGGATGAAACTGTCGACGGATTCTATCACAATAACGGAAGTTGGAAAATCCGGCCTGGTAAATGGGATCTGAATCCTTCGAAAACATACGAACAGAATGAATTTTTGAATGCGTTTTTCAAATGTCTGGCAAAACTTCCTGACAGGCTGGCCAGAATATTCATGCACAGGGAAGTAGAAGGTCTGGACACGGAGGAACTCTGTAAGGCTTTTCAAATTTCTGCGACAAACAGTTGGGTCATGCTCTATCGGGCAAGAATGCATCTCAGACGATGCTTAGAGCTCTCCTGGTTTAATAAAGTGGAGGAGGAAAACAGATAATGTCTCACTGGATGTTCAATTGTAAAAAGGTGTCACATCGGGTATCCGAATCCATGGACCGAAATCTGGCCCCGCATCACCGTCTGTTTATCAGAATTCATCTGCTTATGTGCAAATACTGCGCGCAATTTCGAAAGCAACTCTTATTTCTGAGGGAGACCGCGCGCTTCATCGAATACCCCCCTGACGATCTGGAAACTTCGACACTTCTATCTTCCGAAGCCCGCAATCGAATGAAACAAATGCTTCGAACGTAACCGGATTAAACGCGTCACCCCGTACGATCGAAACACGAAACCGTTTACCCGGTGAAAGAATCAAGTTTCTCACCCGGTCAACCTTCGCACGAGCGCAAAAAGGACTGCGCCGAGGAGTGCGGCAACCGGAAGCGTGATAAACCAGGCCAGCAGAATACCGGCTATGACCCTCCAATGGGCCTGGCCGGTCGCGGCGCCGATACCGAACAGGGAGCCACAGGAGACGTGGGTCGTGGAGACCGGCAACCCGAGCCGGGAGGCGAAAATAACGAGAAAACCGGTGACCAGATTGGCGCTAACTCCCTGTCCTGCGTTCATCCGTGTCACGCGGTAGGCCATGATTTCAGCCACCGGTCTGGCGCTTAAA
>NZ_JAZFTO010000362.1:0-4398 GCF_036446775.1 Candidatus Desulfatibia sp. | reverse complement strand
AGGGGCTTAAACGCAGCGCGGAAATAAAGATAAACTAGAAATATATTTTTCAAGGCCTGAATATCCTTCCCTGAATTATGGAAGTCGGACTCCCATAATTCTCTTTAGTCTTTAATAATAGTTTCAAGCTTTTTTTTCATGACTTAACCGAAAACTAATTATGCAGTAGTGTGATTATAACATCTTTACCCCGTTAGAGCCCCGTGGTTTGCCGCGGGCCTGTCTGCCCGCACCTGTCTGCCGTTAGGTAGAAGAAGGTTTTTCCGTTAGAAGGGCGAAGGTCTTCTAACGGGGTTTAATAAATAGGATATTTTGTTGTTGCCTAATTTAACTTTCGAGATAGAGGGTCAGGTCCCCCCCCGTAAAACTTCATAACCTCACAAGTTTAAACCACGGGGCAGGCCAGTAAAACTTCATAACCTCGCAAGTTTAAACCACGGGGCCCCGTACCGTAGAATGGCACAAGAAGTATCGGGATCTCCGTGGAATCTATCCAGTCTTATACGGGACTACGACAGGCCAGTAAAACTTTGTCACGGGGTAAACTGGTTTCTTGCATTTTGATCAGTATTTTGTATGTTTTTTCCAGTAATCAGGTAAAATTTATATGCATATACATACTGAGAGTCTTTTTTCGCAATGATAGAATTAAATAATATCTCGAAAACCTTTGGCATGTCACAAGCCCTGAAATCTGTTACCCTCACGCTTCAGGCAGGTAAAACAACGGTACTCATCGGGCCGAGCGGCTGTGGAAAATCCACTCTCCTGCGGCTCATTATCGGACTTCTTGAGCCTGACAACGGCTCTGTCATATTCAGCGGAACACCGGTTGTACAGAAAAACGTTTTTTCCATGCGGAGAAAAATGGGGTATGTTATACAGGAAGGCGGCCTGTTTCCGCACCTTACGGCCCGCCAGAACATCATCTTAATGGCGCGCTATCTGAAGTGGAGCGTTCACAGCATTAAAAAAAGACTTGATGAATTGCTTGAGCTCACTCAATTCCCCCGTGACGGGCTGGAACGTTTTCCGGTACAGCTGTCCGGGGGCCAACAACAGCGGGTCAGCCTCATGCGTGCCCTGATGCTTGACCCTGATGTGCTCCTGCTGGATGAACCGCTTGGCGCGCTCGATCCGATGATTCGTGCTGATTTACAGACTGATTTAAAGGGGATTTTTCAAAGGTTAAAAAAAACCGTCGTGCTGGTTACACATGATATAGGTGAAGCAGGTTTTTTCGGAGATGAGATTATTTTGTTTCGGGAAGGGGAAATAATCCAGCAGGGAATTCTGGAGGATCTCATCTTGTCCCCGGCCGATCCGTTTGTTACACAATTCATTAATGCACAGCGCAGTTCCCTCGAAACGGTAAAAGGAGATAGCATATGAAATCTTTTCGGCATTATACCGTTATCCTGTTTGTGCTGGGCTCCTTAGTATTTTTCTCTCCTTTTGATGGTTATAGCGCATCAGACTCTCCTGTGAGGATTGGCTCGAAGAAATTCACTGAATCAGTAATCCTTGGAGAGATGATCGCCCATGTTATTGAAGACAGTGGTGCCCAAACAGTCCACCGCCGGGAACTGGGCGGCACACGCGTGCTCTGGGGTGCGCTTTTAAAGGGAGAAATTGACATCTATCCCGAGTATACCGGCACCATAAGCAGGGAAATATTTGCCGGGAAGGGAGTAGAGAGTGAGGAGGAAATTCGCACTGCCCTTGCCGAAGAGGGAATTCAGATGATCGGCCCGTTAGGGTTCAACAATACGTATGTGATAGGAATGATGCCCGAGGTTGCAGAACGGCTTGGGATTCAGAAAATCTCAGAGTTCCGGAAATATCCTGACCTCAAGTTCGGCTTTGGCAATGAGTTCATGGACCGTGGTGATGGCTGGCCGAGCCTGAAGGCCCGCTACGCTCTGCCTCAGCGGGATGTGCGGGGGATTGACCATGACCTTGGCTATCGAGGGCTGGAAAGCGGTGATATAGATGCGATGGATCTCTATGCAACAGACGCAGAAATACAGTATTACGGTTTAAAAACAATCGAAGATGACCTGAATCATTTTCCTGAATATAATGCATTTATACTGTATCGTGAGGATTTATCAATCCGGAATCCTCAGCTTGTATCTGCGTTAGCCCGCCTTAAGGGTCTGATTTCCGGGGCTGACATGATAAAGATGAACGCCCGGGCCAAACTGGATAAAATACCCGAGAGCAGGGTTGCATCGGATTTTCTTTCTGACCGCCTCTCTTTAAAAACAGTACGTGAAGAAGAAACTGCGGTCGAGCGGTTCTGGCGGCATACGACTGAACATCTCTTCCTGGTTTCAGTCTCACTGTTTGCCGCCATTTTCGTCTCAATACCGCTCGGTATTATCGCCGCAAAACAGCAAAAATTTGGACAGGTTGTGCTCGGTTTTGTAGGTATCATACAAACCATTCCCTCTCTGGCTCTTCTTGTATTTATGATCCCTCTTCTGGGTATTGGAAGCCCACCGGCGATTGCAGCACTGTTTTTCTACAGCCTTCTCCCTATTGTCCGGAATACCTTTACCGGCCTGCATGATATCCCCCTTCATATCCTGGAATCTTCAGAGGCGCTCGGCCTTTCTGCCGGAGCGCGGCTCAGAATTGTTGAACTCCCTATGGCGTCGCGGACAGTCCTGGCAGGGATAAAGACTTCGGCAGTCATCAATGTCGGAACTGCGACTCTCGGCGCTCTTATAGGCGCCGGAGGATATGGCCAGCCAATTCTGACGGGAATTCGCCTGGATGACGTTGGTCTGATTCTGCAGGGTGCGTTGCCGGCCGCAGGACTTGCACTGCTTGTGCAGGGAGGATTTGAGATTATCGAACGGATTCTTGTACCCAGGGGATTGCGCCTGAAAAAAGCAGCCTCGTAATCCGGCATTCCTTCAATAAATCCCCTTCAACTGATTGAAAAATATAATAATAATGGTGTTGAAAGTAATATCGGAGACTCTTGTCCGGCAGGAAATTATCATAATTCCTTGTTTTATAAAGCCTTTGGATTGCAAATAATTCTGTATTGCTGTATTATAATGAAACTCCATTGAGTATCAAGTCGCTCCCGCCTTCATTCAATCGCGTGGCTTAACTCAAACATTAAACAATTCCAGATAATTAGCGAAAGGGGAATAGTATGTTAAAAACGCATTACGAAATTGAGATTCCAGATCATGATTCCCGAACTTTAAGCCAGGATAAGGAATACTGCATTGTGAAAGATATAGAGAAGAATGAAACGCGCAGGATAGGGCTTCATGAGTACGGAAAAATATACGCGATACCAGGCTTATATGAGTACCTGTTTTATGACAAATTACAATGTAAGTCACCGGAAAAGGTCTGTGAGCTTTTGACAAAAGAGGTTGGCGAAAGCACAACAAATATCGAAGATCTTACTGTCCTGGATCTTGGCGCCGGCAATGGTATGGTAGGTGAGCGGTTACGGGAATGCGGGGTAAAAAATATTTATGGAGTTGATATTGAAAAGGAAGCAAAAAAAGCGATAGATCGGGATCGTCCAGATGTTTATGAAGATTATTTTGTAACAGATCTCATGAATACTCCGGATAACGTTCGGAGGGACCTGGAAGAAAAGTCATTTGACTGTTTGACCACGGTTGCAGCCCTTGGGTTTGGTGATATTCCGCCTAACGTATTTGCAGAGGGGTTTAATCTTATTTCTGTCTCCGGATGGATAGCGTTTAATATTAAGGAGACTTTTCTCTCTGACAATGACTCAACTGGATTTTCATGTCTTATCCACAGAATGATTGATAACGGTATTCTTGTAGTTCACTCACAGGAACGCTACAAACACAGGTTATCCATAACAGGAGAGCCGCTTTACTATATTGCAATTATAGGTGAGAAAATCGCAAATATCCCTGAATCCTGGTTAGAACCGAAAGTCCAAAAACATAATACCAAATGTAAAAAAAACCTGAATCCCCGTGCTCATAATACTGCGGCAGTCTGTTTTAGTAATCGTCTTACTTCAACTTATCCGCAAGAAATTCCTTAAAACGCTTCCAGGATTTTTTGTCTGCAGCTTTTTGATAACGGTTTCCATTAAAAACGGTAAAGGCATGACGCGCGCCACTATAAGTTATCATTTCGTGCACAACTCCAGTCGATTCCAGCGAGTATATTGGCCCGCCTGATCTCATAGTCTGTCAGACCGTCCCAGTCATGAATCAGCAAAACCAGAGGCGCCTGTTTGGCAGGACTAATGTAATACCCCTCATAAGATTTGCCATTGACCTGATACGTTACCGATGAGCCTTTGGCACCAAATACAATAGTTGAAAATGATAAAAGAAAAAATACTGAAATAAAATAGCGCATATAAAACCCTCCTTT
>NZ_JAZFTO010000361.1:0-3338 GCF_036446775.1 Candidatus Desulfatibia sp. | reverse complement strand
GGCAATCCACAGATCGAAAATATCTCCTAAAAATATCAAATCATGATCGCAGGATTCAAATGCGGTTAACATTTCAAAAAACTGCGCATGGTTGCCGATGGCCTCATTTACGTGGGCGTCGGAAATAATGATCATCACAAGTTATGCATCCATGTTAAGTTCATTTTAGCTTTAAAATTACTACTCAGGTATTTTGCCACAAAGGCACCAAGACACGAAGAAATAGTACTAATTTGAATTGTCCCATTGGTTTTATTGGTTTAATTAGTTTTATTTGTTAACCAACCAAACCAATGGAACCAATTTAACCAATAAAACTGCATCATTAAGGTTGATAATTCATACCCCTTCTTTGTGTCTTTGTGCCTGCGTGGCTAATAGTCACTAAAGATGATAAAAAATCAAGCGCTTAGCAGCAAGGCATCAGACACCAGGATAACCAGCCCCCAGATGGCATCGGCCGAGAGATGACGATCGATGGAATGGTCGAACAAAATCGAAAGATTCGGCTTAAATTCTTCATCACCTTCCCACAAAAGGTAGTAGATGGGTATTTTGGGTAAAGGGGTAAACCGGTAGGCCGCATCCGCCAAATCCATGGGCTCGCCATCCAATTTTTCCGCCGCCAGTTTAAAGCCCGCAAGATCATCGCCATAGCGCTCTAAAACAGGTGCCGTTTTAAGCGTATGGGGCCCCTGAAAAAAGTGAGCGTCTTTAAGGTCTTTAACGCTTATCATCTCCTGGGCAAGCGTAGAAGGCTTCACATGCAGAAGGTACACCAGAATGACCAACTCCAGCAGTGAGTTCTCTATTTTTTCCCAGCCATCATCGTCGCGCCGATTAATACATTTATTATGGATATCAACCAGCACCTCCTCGTTTAAAAATCGAAAGCGCAGTCCTTCATGGGGTTGCAGAGTGGCCAGGGAATCATGGCACAGTATGTTTAGATCCTTTTTGTGGAGTTCATCCCAATGCTCCGGTGGAACCTTGATTAAGTCTCCAGCCGGCGTTCTTGACAATGGTTTTTGCGTCCGTCTTCTTTGCTGCATCGCTAAATTTTTTTCATTGCCACTAAGGCACCAAGGCACGAAGAGAAAATAAAAAATATATCCTTTGTGTCTTTGTGCCTTTGTGGCATACATTTATAGGTTCGCGCTTGTCCGGGTTAGGTTATCACTTTTTATATATTTTTACGACAGCTACTTTTTTTCCAGTCTGGCAACCGATTCTATGTGATGAGTATGCGGAAACATATCAAACGGCTGCACTTCCAGCACGCTGTAACTCTCTTTCATCATGCCGATATCCCTGGCCATGGTGGCAGGATTGCAGGACACATAAACAATCCGCTTAGGTTGCATCTTAAGAACTTGACGGACAACATCACTGTGCATCCCTGACCTGGGTGGATCGATTATCATAACATCCGGCCTGGCGCTCACTTGCGGAAGAGATTTTCTGAGGTCCCCCAGAATAAACCGGCAATTGGAAATCCGGTTGATGCGACAGTTATTCTCAGCATCAATGACGGCGCTTTCGGCGATTTCCAGGCCGATTACCTCTTTTGCATCGGCGGCAAGACATATGGCGATGGTCCCTGTTCCACTGTAAAGATCCAGAACCGTCTCTTTACCGGTAAGACCGGCATAGGTCTTGACGGTTTCGTATAACCGCTCGGCACCCAGGGTGTTGGTCTGGAAAAACGAGTTTGCCGATATTTCAAACTCAAAAAGGCCGATTTTATCCCGTATGCATGATGTGCCGGCCAGTAGTATTTCATACTCTCCGATAGCCACTCCGGCTTTGCGTGAAGTTATATTGTTGATAACGGAGACGATTTTGGGATTACTCTCAATCAGTTGATCCGCCAGCGGCTGAACTGTTTCGCGATCCTCGGCCGCTGTGATGATATTTACCATCCACTGGTCATAGGCCGCAGAATGTCTCAGCATAACAAACCGCCAGAAACCGCTATGGCTGCGAAGCCCATAAACCGGGAGCCCGGAGCCCTTGATGAACCTTCTGACCTGCTCAAGAATATGGTTGCCAAGTTCAGGCATCAGCAGACAGGTTTTGGTATCGAGAACCTTGTAAAAAGTCCCCGGTACATGCAGCCCTAAAGCAAAACTTCTGTCAATATCATCCCGGTCCATATCTTCCGGCAGAAGCCATCTGCGGTCGGAACAGGAAAACTCCATCTTGTTCCTGTAGCCGAATATCAGCTTGGAAGGAATGGTTGTATGCACAGGAACATCCTTTATCAGGCCGATGTGCTCAAAAGACTCGACAACATGCTGCCGCTTGTAATCCAGCTGTTTTTCATAGTTCATAAACTGCCACTTGCAACCTCCACAAAAACCACTGTATATACAAGGGGGAGTGATCCTGAAGGGTGACGGCTCCAGCAGAGTATCGATGCGGGCCTCGGCATACTGCTTCTTTTTTTTAGTAATCCGTGCAATTACAACGTCCAGAGGTATGGCCTGTTTAACGAACACAGCCAGGCCGTTGACACGTGCCAGGCCTTGGCCGCCAAAGGCAATACCAGAAATTTTAAGTTCAAGCCGCTGGCCTTTTTTTACCGGCATATAAAGAGATCCTCTATTATGGAACCGAATATTTGGTAAATACTTTTTATTGAGAAACGTAACCTGTGTTGAGCCAAAATTCCACTTGGTGTTATCCGTTATCGGTCATCAGTTATTTGTTTTCAGTGAAAAAATCAAATTACCTTACTATTGAGCGTTATGGTTTCATCGAACTATTTAGTTTAAATTACATGGTATGGTCAATGGTTAATTAGTTTCCATCCATAAATGGCTATTTTTCCGATGAGCGGCGTTCTCTCTCCGAGGCGTAGGCTCTACCCTCCGGCCTGTAAGCCCTACGGGCTGGAAGCGGAGCCGGAGGCCGCGGGTTTCCGCCCTCGACGTACAGGCGTACGCCTCGGGCGAAAGCCCTTGTGCGGCCTTGCTCATCGAAAAAATATCTCATTTATGGATTGGAAACTACTTAGTGCTCAAATGTATTTATGTATGGGCATTACTTAGCCATCTATAGTTGTACTGCACAGCGAGTGCATTCCCCGCAGCTTGACTTCGACGAGCTCAGTCGAGTCGCTGCGGGGAATTCGAGCGACTAGTACTAGTAAAGGGGTCAAGTCGATAAAGGGGTCAAGTCTGCTCTTGACTCTTTGTTGGGATTAGGGCGCAAAGTTCGTTAATAAGCTTTTTAGCCTTTCTGTCTGTGCCAATCCGAGCTTTCATCCTTTCGACAATGCTGCTGACGGAGCTGTACTTTTTTATCTGAAACTGCGTACCTATCTCTTGAAGACT
>NZ_JAZFTO010000360.1:0-9482 GCF_036446775.1 Candidatus Desulfatibia sp. | reverse complement strand
CACTTGCAGCCACTTCGATTGTGGGAACGCTCATTCCGCAAAACGAAAGCCCGGCGGCATACTTTCAGGCATACGGTGAGTTTCTTTACCGAATCTTTGATGTTTTTGACTTTTTCGACATGTACCATTCCTGGTGGTTTCAACTGCTGATCGTTTTGCTTACAATTAATATCATTGTCTGTTCCATAGATCGACTTGCGGCCACCTGGAAGATCGTTTTTGTCAAAAATCCGATTTTTAATCTTGCAAGATTCAAAAATCATGCCGATAAAAAAAGTATAGTTGACGACCGTTCACCAGAACAATTGAAAGATATCTATGAACCGTTTATATCCAAAAATTTTGGATACATGCGGAGCGAACAGACGGACAAGGGATTCTGTATTTTCGCCGAAAAATGGCGCTGGACCCGCCTGGGGGTTTATGGGGTGCATCTGAGTATTGTTTTACTGTTGGTTGGGAGTCTTATCGGTTCTATTTTCGGGTTTGACGGGTATGTCAACATACCGGAAGGTGAGAGTGTCAACAGTATCATAATAAGGAATCCTTCCCAGACAAAATCTCTCGATTTTGAGATTTTGTGTGAGGATTTTGACGTCAGTTTTTACGATTCAGGAACACCGAAAGAATTTCGCTCCAGCTTAACCATCCTGGAGCATGGCAAACCGGTTTTTAAAAAGGATATCATTGTAAATGATCCGCTGCGTTACAAGGGGATAAATATGTTTCAATCCAGTTATGGCCCCCTTCCTCCCCGGGAAGTTACTCTGAGCTTCACCAGCAAAAAAACCGGGCAGGCGTATGAAAAAAAGGTGTTGATGGGTCAGCAGGTTGATATCCCGGAAGACGGGGGGAAGTTTGTTCTCAAAGATTATGCCAATTCTTATAAATTCAGAGGCCGGCCCATTGGGGAAGCCTTTCTGGGGGTTCTCATCCCGGACAACGGAACGCCTGTTGAAATTCTGCTTCCTTTGCGTTATCCGGATTTTGACCAGATGCGAGAGGGCGATACGGCCGTTGCCGTGTCAGGATACGTTCGTCGTTATTATACCGGCCTCCAGGTGACCAAGGACCCCGGCGTATGGGTCGTTTATTCCGGATTTATTTTACTGATTGTGGGGTGCTACATAACTTTTTTCGTGTCCCACCAGCGGCTTTGCATCGATATAGTAAAGAAAGGAAAGAAGAGTATTGTCATGGTTGCAGGAACCGCCAACAAGAATAAACTTGGCGTGCCAAACAGGATAAAGAAGATTTCTGAAAAGCTGGCTAAATTGAAATAGATATCATAAAATCGCAACACGATTTTATTAGAACAACAAATAACGGTAAAAGCGAAGAGAGAGGACAGGTAATGAACAGTTCATTCTTGCTATCAATTACAACGTTTGTATACGGACTGGCGGCATTTTTGTATATCGCCTCCTGGATTTTTAAGAAACCACTGCCGGGCAGACTGGCCACCTGGACGGCCATTGTCGGGGTGGCCGGCAACACGGGCGGCATCATCGTGCGATGGGTGGAATCATACAGCCTCGGTATCGGCCACGCGCCGCTTTCAAATTTGTATGAGTCTCTGGTCTTTTTTGCATGGACTATCATTGTTGTTTATCTGGTTATCGAAAGAAAATACGAAAACCGTATCATCGGTGCGTTTACAACACCGCTGGCGTTCCTGGCATTGGCGTATGCTTCCCTGTCCCCTAATATCAGTGATAGTATCCAGCCGCTGCTTCCGGCCTTGAAAAGCAACTGGCTGATTGCCCATGTTATCGCCTGTTTTATCGGATACGCTGCCTTTGCCCTGGCTTTCGGCATCAGCTGGATGTATCTTTTCAAACAACGGGATACTGAGGGTATAAGTAATCTTTTAGCACATTTTCCCACGCCCAAAATTCTGGATGACCTCAACCATCAATTGATAATGTTCGGGTTCCTGTTTCTTACTGTCGGAATCATAACCGGAGCGGTCTGGGCCAATTCAGCCTGGGGGCGTTACTGGGGCTGGGATCCCAAGGAGACCTGGTCTCTGATTACCTGGTTTATTTATGCGACATTGCTGCATGCCCGCAGGATGCGGGGCTGGCAGGGAAAGCGCATCGCCTATCTTTCCATCATTGGATTTGTAGCTGTTATCTTTACATATTTCGGGGTTAATTATCTGCCTGGTTTGCATAGTTATGGAGCATAACTAGTGCCCATCCACAATCGCATCTTTAATTGATAAATTCGTAACTTGAATTCTTGAATTGAGGGATTTGGGAACATACGATTGCGGATTGCGGATTGCGAAATTGGAGGATTGGGGAATTGGGGGATTGAGGAATTGGGGATTGATGGATTGAGGGACTGAATTGTGTTATCCGATTTTAATTTCTAAATTCCTAAACTGATCTGTTCTAGGTTCAGGGTTCTAGGTTCAAAGATTTTAACATCTTGACATTACTTAATGTTACAACGCAATGTCAAGATTGGTCTCATGCACCCATTGGGTGAAAAATACTTGCCGCCTCTATTGAGGCGTAACTCTTTTGGATTGAGCCTGTTAGGGCTCATTAACCCGGAACCCCTGGCCCAGACCTGATTTCTGGAAGTTGGATCCAAGGCATATATTTTAATAGCAGAGGGTTGATCTCCTTGATAACGGTCGTCGCGCTCTCCGAGGCGTAGGCTCATGTCTCTACGAGCCGGAGGCCAGGGCGGGCTTGAACGTTGAACTGCTCAACCTAGGCTATACACTAACCGAACGGACCGAAAGCTGCTGGAGGAGCCTTATTCCCGGACCAGGGATGTTGAAAAAAGTACCAAAGAGATACCCGGTATGTTTATGAAAGACGTTCCGGACGGTTTTATGTCGCACGATGTATTCGCGCTGGTAATAGGACAAATGATGAACTATATTGCCAAACAGACGTGACGTAACCAATTACCCCCCTCCCACCGGAGGGAAAATGCCGACTCGTTCTCCGCCGTGCAGCGTTGATGTCAAATCACCCTTTTTGCCGTCGATAAAAATAAGTTTGGCTTCATTCTCGGCCACGCCCAATTGATCGAGGAGCATGCCGACGGTGGTGCCCGGTGCAATCGGATATTTTTCCGCGGAAACCGGTGTGAAGTTGCTTAATGAGGCAAATAATTGAATGTTAATATGCGTTTCCATGGGCAGTAATTATGATGAATTCGAAAAAAACGCATTCATCACGTTTTAGTACCTATCTATCAAAATCGCATCATATTTGCGAAGGATTTATCTAACAAAATATTTTCGCCACCAAGACACCAAGACACGAAGTTAAATTATAATAAACAGTTATTCTTTGTGTCTTGGTGCCTTGGTGGCTATTCTTTCTCTCCGAGGCGTAGGCTCTACGAGCCGGAGGCCGGTTTATCCGGGTTGGGTTATGCTTTTACGATTATTTACTTTAGGTATAATATGTCTCAAAGTCAACCTTGACGTTGCCTAAACAAAATGAATATTATTTCTACTATAATTCCAATATTTGCCGTTATCATTCTCGGATGGTTTGCGCGTTGGAAAGGCTTTATTCCGCCGGATTTTTTGGCTCCGGCCAACCGTCTGGTTTACTATTTGGCCCTACCGGCCATGATATTTCATTCGATTTCCAAAGCTTCCTTGAAAACCCAGTTCGATAGTACGGTTCTGACCGTAACGCTGCTTGCAGTTATAGCAGTATTTGCTGTTGCCTGGGGCCTGGGTTTAGTGAGACGGATCGAGCGAAAACAGATGGGGACGTTTATGCAGTGCTCCTTTCACGGCAATCTGGGATATATCGGCCTGGCCGTGTCATATTACTATCTTGGCAACGAGGGCTTTGTTAGAGCCAGTATAATCGCCGGTTTTATTATGATCCTGCAGAATTTTCTAGCCGTACTTGCGCTGCAGTTACATGCTGAAAATGTTGCGTGGAAAAGAAACAAATGGGATCTTGTCCTGCGGATTCTGGGCAACCCTGTCATTTTATCCGCCCTGGCCGGTATATTGTATTCGCTGACAGGATTGCGGTTGCCGCTGGTCATCGACCGCAGCCTTGCTATTTTGAGCGGCCTTGCTCTTCCAATGGCCTTATTGATTATCGGAGCTTCTTTGTCTTTCGAGGTGATGCAGTTGCAGTTGCCCCGAGTTTTGAGTACGAGCGTTATGAAGCTGATTCTGCTTCCGGGTTTGGGATTGATTTTTTATCGCTCATACGGTCTGGCATTACAGGATTATCTGCCTGGACTTATTCTGCTGGCCTCACCATCGGCGACATTAACTTATGTAATGGCAAAAGAGATGAACGGCGATACCGATTTTGCCGTGGCTGCTATTTCCAGCAGCACAATGCTATCGGCCATAACATTTTCAATCTGGCTCACTCTCGCCGGATAACCTCTGAAAGCGGTATCTAACGGGTCTGAATACCGCATTCATTCTTTTTGGGGCTTAATGAATAGGTCCCTCGCATCAAAGAAAAGTTCTTCAGAAGTTTCGTTGTTGTTAAAGACCCGGATAATCGCGTCTGCAATGGCTTCGCAATATATTTTGATCGGAAAGAAGTTGCGGTTTCGGATGGTGGCGATTAAACTGGACCTACCGTTTCCAACAGCCGATTCGATCTCTTCTTTACTATATGTGACGGAGTAAATCAGGCGAAAAACATCATCCGAAAGGCGGTTAATATCGCTTCCTCGCGGTATTGGATCTACGACCGCCTTTTCTTCAATGGTCAAATTTCCAGATTTGATGTCACGATAAATAAAAAATTTTTCTAACAATGTGCACCTCCCTAAAAAAACAGAGCTATAAGACGCTGCCTTAACCCTCAATTTGGGGTATAAGAAATTAAAGCAGTAAAGTTTATACTGGTTTTACATTGACTGCTTGTGGTCCCCGGGAAGTTGTTTTAACGTCAAACGAGACGAGGTCTTGCTTTTTAAGACCGAAATGGCCATGATCGGCAACACCGGAATTATGAAAGAAGATATCTTCGTTTTCATCGGTTTCGATAAATCCGTAACCTTTCTTTTCGCTAAACCATTTAATCCTGCCTTCAGCCATGGGCGAGAACCTCCTAAAAGCAAGTGATAAGTGATAAGAATTCCCTTTTTGAGCTCGGAATAAGGGAAAATTTAAAGTTGTGTGCCGTAGCAGGAAGCATCCCAATACGTAAAAGGGCCGGATATCATGCAGCAACCATACTGCGGCAAGCGACGACTATGATTTAGATACCGGATATTGGTCGTATTGTCAAGAAGGCATTTTTATCCAAACCGGCTGAAATGTTGGGATTTTGGGCATACGAGAGGATCGACTTCGACAAGATTTCAATGTTGTGACATGCACGGCAAATTAGGATTGATATCCTTAAACTCAATGATACGTAATGCGTATCGCCGCTGAATAGACCCTCATCTGCAGATCCGGATGGAGTTCTGAAAAACATTAATGAATTCGGCTTGTTACGAATTCATCAATGTCCAAGAGACGCAGGAACCGGAGACCTATTCAGGTCGTTTTTATGCTATCCGCCGATACGGCGATTAAGGTGACCATCGCTTTGGAGACCAGTTTTTCTTGACCCGCGGATATAGAGAACACTTCAGATTCTGAGACTTTGATGGTTTTGCCGTTGTTGATGACTTTAGAGCGGCAGACCAGAAATTCACCCAGGGCGGGCTTGAAGTAATTAATTTTGAATTCGATGGTTAAGATGCGTTCATTTTCAGAGACAGTGGTGTAGGCGGCGTAGCCGCCGGTATGATCAGCCATGGTGGCAATCACTCCGGCATGCACGAATCCATCCTGCTGGCTGTGTTTGGGGCCGATTTTCAGGCGGGACTCAAAATACCCGTAATTTATCTTGTCGACTTCAAATCCGCAGTCTTCAGGAAATCCCTGCACATAATCTTTTTTCAAAAACTCAAACCGTTCAGTATTCATTGGTTGCTCTCCCTTGATGAATTTGCAAAAAGCCGCATTAATCACGTTTAGGTTGCGGCTTTACAATTTACACCTAAATTGATAGCCTGATGATCAATTTAGAATTTGTTTTTATCGAATTCAAGTCTAAATTTGAATTCCCCGCTGCGACTCGACTGTCTTCGACCCTGAGACTTCGGCGTGAGCTCAGTCGAACGCTCAGACCGAAGGGAGCTCGCCGAAGTCTTGCAGCGCGGGATGAATTCAAATAAGGAGGTCAGATATGAAAAAATTTTTGCTGGGGGCCATGGTTTTGGTATTTGGTGTTACGTTTTCTGCGGCCGCGCAGGATACTTTTGAGACCGATAGTATCGCAACATCAGCCGGTGATCTCAAGATAACGTTTATCGGGCATGGGACGTTGATGTTTAGCTTTGGGGAAAAGATCATCCATGTTGATCCCTGGAGCAAGTTGGCCGATTATTCCACAATGCCCAAAGCCGATCTTATTCTTTTAACGCATGAGCATCGCGACCATCTTGACGTAAATGCCGTGAATGCGTTGCGCAAAAATGAAACCGTGCTGGTTTTAACCGAAACCTGCGCAAAGAGTGTCAACGGCGGCGTAATCATGAAAAATGGAGATGTCAAGAGCGTTGCAGGACTGGAAATAGAAGCTGTTCCGGCCTATAATCTTGTTCATATGCGCAGTACCGGCCAACCTTTTCATCCCAGGGGCAGCGGCAACGGATACGTCATCAGATTCGGAGACAAAAGGGTTTACGTGGCCGGCGACACGGAAAATACACCGGAGATGAAGCAGTTGAAAAATATCGATGTAGCCTTTTTACCCATGAACCTGCCGTACACGATGACTCCGGAGATGGTGGCCGATGCCGCCAAGGCTTTCAAACCCGTAGTCCTCTACCCATATCACTACGGCAGTACCGACACCTCCCGCGTGGTCGATTTAATGAAAAACAGCAAGGATGTCGAAGTGCGCATCCGCAAAATGAAGTAGCCGTTCTAAGGTTCAGGTTTTGATTTGTCTGAAAAGGAGGCCGGATGACACTCGCAGAGGCCCTCAAAACAGCCATTGAGTATGAAATAAGAGTTAGGGATCTTTATCGGGAGTCAGCTGAAAAGACTTCTGATCCGGTCGGTCGGCGTATTTTTCAGACGTTGGGGAACGACGAGCAGCTCCATGTAGATTACCTTAAGAGCAGACTCGAAATATGGCAGGAGACGGGAAAATTAAAGGTTGAAAAACTGGAGTCCGTAATTCCCTCGCGAGCAACCCTCACCAGAGAGGTCGGTAAAATAGAAGAGCGGATGTCCCGGGACAACCGCAAAGATGAAAAGCAGATGCTGAGCAAGGCTTTAAAGGTTGAAGTTGAAACCAGTAATTTTTATCAAAAGATGGTTGATGAAATGTCCGGGGAGGGTCGGCAAATGTTTGCCCGCTTTCTCGAAATAGAAGATGCGCACATTAATGCTGTTCAGGCCGAACTCGATTATATAAGTAAAACCGGTTACTGGTTCGATTTTAAGGAGTTCGATATGGAAGATTTTTAGCCCGGATTTTTCATGTCATAAAAACCCCGAAGTCTTTTATCTCCCGAGGTTTTTGGGAAGTTATAAAATTGGGTAGCTTTATCCCTGTTTCGAATTGCGCCGTTTCCACCTCCGTCAAGCCTCTTTTTACTATAACTTGCAGAATTTTATTTCGGCTTAGAAAACCACGTTCTATGGGCGTGGTCAGAGTCTGACGGCTTTGCCTGAAGACTGGTACAAGGAGTAATGGAGTACTGGAGTGTTGAAAATTTGCTTGGTTGTCATGCAATAGTCATTCGATTGTAATTGCAACATAGACTACCTGATTGTCTAAGAATTTCTAATGATCTTCCTCCATTACTCCACCACTCCACCACTCCATAAAAGTCTATGAATGGCAAAGACCATAAGCCTCCTATGGGGGCAAACCAAAGCCACGTCTTATGGGCGTGGATTCTTTACTTCAAAGATCAAACTGATCTAATGGATGATCAACAATTTCGCCAACTGCTTAATCATTTGGGGTATTCATGGTCAGGTTACCGCAAAGTCAGGAAAGGGGTTAAAAAGCGCCTAAATCGGCACATGCATCAACTGGGATGCCGGAATATGGATGCTTATCTGACTGAGATCGACCGAAGCCATGAGGCTCGGCAAAAGTGTGAATTGCTGATGACCGTTTCCATCAGCCGTTTTTTTCGAGATCGCAAATTTTGGCATACCCTTGAAAAAAAGTTGCTTCCTGAACTTCTTGAATCCCGGACAGGAAAAGTTAAAGTCTGGTCAGCCGGCTGTGCCTGCGGAGATGAAGTCTACAGCTTTAAGATTGTCTGGGAATGCCTGAAAAAAAGCTATGATAATCTTCCTAAGCTTGAAGTCCTGGCTACCGACATGAATCCGGCCTACTTGGAGAGGGCCCGAGCCGGAGTCTACACCGCCGCCAGCCTTAAAGAAGTGAAAAAAGAGATTATATTGAAATACTTCGATCAGCAGGGAAGTAAAAATCTGTTTGCAGTAAAGGCTTTGCTTGCCGGAGACGTGGCCTGGGAAATACATTATCTGCTTTGCGATCCTCCCGGTTTGAATTTTGATATTATCTTTTTGCGGAACAACGTACTTACCTACTATCAAGACCGGCTGAAAAAAAATGCTCTTAGCAATGTGCTGGAAAGCCTTGCTCCTTCCGGATTATTAGTAATAGGGTCCCATGAAACCCTGCCTTGTGAAAGGCATAATTTGGTGCGCGTTGCACCCTATCCCTTTGTATATCAAAAGCAGCTAAGGTGAAATGAAAAAGAACCATTTATGAATGGGAACCAGCAAGGTTTCCGAAATCATAGGCTTTAAAAATCTGAGCAAAGCGTTGGCCGTGCTTGCTGTTTTTTTTATAAAAATCGATGCAGTCTTTTACTATTGCAAGGACTTCATCTTCATTGAAAATGCCGGGCAATTCTCTGGCAAGCTGGGGATGCCGGCCGAGTTTGCCGCCAATCTGTACTCTAAAACCCATGTCACCCGCGGTAATGGTTCCGGTGGGACAGGCGTCGATGCACAAGCGGCAGTGCAGGCACAGGTTGTAATCAACTTCAGGGGTTGCCTCGGCGTTATTAATGGTAATCGCATTTTCTTTGCAGACTTCAACACATGCTTCACATTCGCTGCAGGCCTCATCCGTAAGTGCCGGGGTGCAGGCCCCGATGATGCCGATATCTTTGATTTGGGGCTGTGAACAGGTATTGGGGCAGTCCGCCAAGGCAACTCTGAATTCATGGTGAAACTTGATCTCACCTTTAACCCTTTGTTTGAGAAATGCCAGCAGGTCTTCTTTTTTAAAAAGCGCCTCGATTTTATCCAGCAAGCTGTTGCTGGTGATGGCCCGGTTGGGGCAACCGGTGGGTCCGAAACAGGTTTCGATCTGGTATCCTTTGATTTCAGAGCCCATATCAGACAAAAAGCGAGCCTGGACGGCCTTAACCTCGGCAATCGAAGCCACATTTTTACCTGTCGC
>NZ_JAZFTO010000359.1:0-5728 GCF_036446775.1 Candidatus Desulfatibia sp. | reverse complement strand
GTTTCGGGTGTTTTTTCTTCTTCGGCTTCAAGGTCCAATTCCAGATCCAGCTCTTCAATGGCATCTTCGGCGACCTCTTCGGTTTCAAGATCTAAATCCAGGTCGAGTTCTTCAACGGCTTCCTCCGCAGCTTCTTCAGGTTCGGGCGTTTTTTCTTCTTCGGCTTCAAGGTCCAATTCCAGATCCAGCTCTTCAATGGCATCTTCGGCGACCTCTTCGGTTTCAAGATCTAAATCCAGGTCGAGTTCTTCAACGGCTTCCTCGGCGACCTCTTCGGTTTCAAGGTCTAATTCCAGTTCCAGGTCTTCAAGAGCATCCTCGGCGACCTCTTCGGTTTCGGGCACCTTTTCTTCTTCGGCCTCAAGATCGAGGTCCAGCTCCAAGTCTTCGACGGTATCCTCGGCAACTTCTTCGGTTTCAAGGTCTAAATCCAGGTCCAGCTCTTCAATGGCGTCCTCGGCGACCTCTTCGGTTTCGGGTGTTTTTTCTTCCTCGGTTTCAAGCTCCAGGTCCAGATCTTCAATGGCATCCTCGGCGACTTCCTCGGTTGCGGGCGCTTCTTCCGTGGCGGCCAAATCAATTTCATCAGACAAAGGTTCATCTTCTTTGTCAGTTTCAAGATCGAGGTCCTCTTGTTCGGCCTCCAGATCGGGTGCAGCCTCAGTGGGTTTAACAGGTTCTTCCTGCGTTGCTGGTGGATAAGCTAGAAAAACATTATTACATTTTGAGCATCGAACCTTAGAACCTGATGGCGTTAAAAGGTTTTCATCTACATTAAAGCTGGCTTTGCATTGCTCACAGGTAACAATCATGATACACCCCACGGGTTAAAATTTAAGGCGATAAACTCCAGGTAGCTCCCTATATTTATCGTGGTAATCGAGGCCATAACCGACAAAAAATCCTTTGGAAACCATATGGCACGTGTAATCGATTTTTATTGCTTTACAGCGTCTTTCGCGTTTGTCAATCAGGGTACAAATCTTGATTGTGTTTGGGTTGCAAGTTTTTAAGTAATCAACGATATATGATAAAGTCAAGCCTGTATCAACAATGTCTTCGACAACCAGCACGTCTTTATTTGTTAAATTGATCTCTACCTTTTTGGTCAGATGGATGGTGCCACTTGAAGAAGTGCTGTTACCGTAACTGGAAGCACCTACAAAATCAACTTTCACCGGAATGCTAAGGCAGCGGACAAGATCAGATAGAAAGATGAACGCGCCTTTTAAAATGGCTATAAGAATAAGTTCCTTATCTTGATAGTCGGATGAAATCTTCAGGGCAACTTGCGCGACCAAATTACTGATTTCATTTTTTCCCAGCACAGGAATCAATTCAGGCATAAAAAGTTAGTATAATAGTTCTCTTTTTTAAGCCCTGCTGTAAGCGGGACGCTGCATAAAATCGCGAAGCGATTTTATAACTTGAACAAATCGTCTCGCGAACTATTCTGGATTAAAAGTATTATATCTTGATAAAAGTACATGGAATAGAGACTCTTGTCAATAAAATTAATTGTTTGCATTCAAATCGCGGGCTTTTCGCGCGGTAGCCAACGCAACATTTAAAGCCCGGAGGTGCTTTTGTGCTTGCGGTCTTTGGCCAAAAAATGAAGTTTCCCGCCGTCCCGCCAGGGCGGGATGGGGAATGCACTCGCTATTGCCGTTCGAACCGCCCGCTTGCGGGTAGTCGTTGACTGCTCACATACCTGCATTTGCCAGTTGCTTCACCAGCTTTTTCTGATTTTCACTAAGTTGTTTGGGCATATTGACATGGATGTAGACGTAAAGATCGCCCTGGTCTTTGGCATTCATATGCGGAAGTCCATGGCCTGCAAGGCGCATTTTGGTCTTATGCTTTGTACCTGGAGGTATTTTTAAGTTCAATTCCTTGCGGGTTATGGTGGGGACCGATATGCTCGTTCCAAGAATGGCGTCGCTGAGTTTTATCTCCCGCTTGGTATAAAGGTCGTGCCCATGGACGTCGTAAACCGGATCACCAAGTACTTTGGACTTGATGTACAGATCCCCCGCAGGACCTCCAAACGGACTCGGCTCTCCTTTGCCGGCCAGACGAAGTTTTTTTCCGGAAATCATCCCCTTGGGAATCTTTACCGTCAATTTTTCCGAACGTTCCTGGTGCTGAAAAGATACTATTTTAGTGGTTCCTGTAGCCACTTCCAGCAGCGTTAAAGGAAGTTCATACACCAAGTCGGCACCTTTCTGCAAAGATTGTTGTGGTCTTGTACGAGAACCATACGGGGAATCACCGCCGAACGAAAAACGCATACCGCCCGGACCGCGCGAGAAGCGGTTTCCACCGCCAAACCCGAACTCCCTTAATATATCGGCAAAATCAAAACCCTTGAAAATGTCTTCCTGAGAATAGCGCTGCTGAAATCCGGTAGAGCCGAATGTGTCGTACTGTTGGCGCTTTTCCTTATCACTTAGCACGGCATAAGCTTCGCTAATTTTTTTAAATTGTTCTTCAGCGTTTTTGTCTCCTTTGGCATGATCGGGATGGTGCTTCATGGCGAGCTTCCGGTATGCTTTCTTGATATTTTCATTAGAGGCGTTGCGTTTAACACCGAGCATTTTATAATAATCAGTTTCAGGCATCCTGTTTGTTCCTTAAAATAATATTGATGATCTCGTAAAAAAAGGTTTAAATCGTTAACTAAGAGCCACCTTTTATCAATAATAAAAATAAGTTGAAATCGTTAAGTGTCAAGGGTTATTCCGTCAATCCTCTACACGGGAGGCTTTCAGCGCAATCATTAATACGGAAAGGGCCGCAGGGGTGATGCCGTCCATGCGAGACGCCTGACCCAGAGAAGCCGGCCTGACGGCCGCAAGTTTTTCTTTGAGTTCGTTTGAAAGACCGTGCACTTCTTGAAATTCAAAGCCGGCAGGTATTTTCATCCTTTCGAGGTTTTTAAATTTTTCGATTTCCCTTTCCTGACGCTTAATATAACCTTCATATTTGATTTCAATTTCCACCTGACTGGCGACCTTTGCACTGATATTGTCGGGGCTTTTTGCCAGCGCCTCAACGGCGTGGTAATCAATCTCGGTTCTTTTCAATAGCTGTTCAAGATACATGCCACTGTTGATAGGTTTTGAGCCCTGGCCAACCAAGAGGTCGTTAGTCTCTGTTGTCGGCTTGATAATAGTATCCTTGATCCGCTTGATTTCCTTGGCAATCAGCTGTTTGCGCTCTTTGATATCTTGCATGGTGTCTTTATCGATCAGGCCCAGGTTATGTCCGATCTCCATCAATCTTAGATCGGCATTATCTTCCCGCAACATCAGCCTGTATTCTGCACGTGAGGTAAACATGCGGTAAGGCTCACGTGTCCCCCTGGTCACAAGATCATCTATCATTACACCCATATAAGCTTGAGATCGGTCTAAACTAAATTCAGGCCGGTTTTGGATCCGGCAGGCGGCGTTGATGCCCGTCCATATCCCTTGGGCGGCAGCCTCTTCATAGCCTGATGTTCCGTTGATCTGGCCGGCCATATAAAGACCGGCAACCAGTTTGGTCTCAAGCGTAGGTTTAAGCTGAATCGGGTTGACATAGTCGTATTCAATGGCATAGGCGGGACGCATGATTTCGGCGGCTTCCAACCCTTTAACAGACCTGACCAATTGGACCTGTATTTCCATGGGGAGGCTGTTTCCGAGTCCGCTGGCATAGATTTCATCAGTATCTATACCTTCGGGTTCAAGGATAATCTGATGCCTGTCTTTGTGTGGGAACCGCACAACCTTATCTTCAAATGACGGACAATATCTGGCGGAAACCCCTTTGATGATTCCGCCGTACAGAGCAGAATGTTCAAGATTATCCTGTACGATCTTTTGGCTTTGGGGGTTGGTATGCCCGATATAGCTATGCATAAGAGGATTAGAAATTTTATCGGAAAAGAATGAAAATGGTTTAGGGTCCGGATCGGACTGGTGTACGGTAAAGGCCGAAAAATCGATGCTCGATTTGTTTAGCCGGGGGGGCGTGCCGGTCTTCATTCTTCCGAGTGCAAAACCCAGTTCCCGTAAATGCAGCGGCAGGCCATAAGAGGCAAATTCACCGGCCCTTCCGGCCTGGATGGAATTGAATCCAATATGAACCAAACCGCTTAAAAAAGTGCCCGTGGCCAGGATAACGGCTTGGGCCTCGTACCCAAAGCCGGTTTTATCCTCTACCCCGAAGACCTTGCCGCCTTCTACTACAAGCCGCTCAATCATAGCCTGTTTTAGCTCCAGGTTCGGTTGTTTTTCAATCACGGCTTTCATGTCCAGATGGTAGCGAGTTCGGTCGTTTTGGGTTCTGGTGGAATGAACCGCCGGACCTTTTTTGGTATTGAGGGTCTTATATTGTATGGCTGTTTTGTCTGTAATTTTGGCCATCTCGCCGCCCAGGGCATCGATTTCTTTAACGAGCTGACCCTTGGCCATGCCTCCAATGGAAGGGCTGCAGGCCATCACGGCCACTTTGTCAAGGTCTATGGCCAGTAACAGGACACGGCACCCCATTCTGGCAGATGCAAGCGCAGCTTCACAACCGGCATGACCTGCACCAACGATGATAATATCGTATTTTTTCTGGTCGAAAACCATGAGGAAATTATTTTACAATTTTTATACACAAATGTATATAATAACCTAATTCGTTTCTGAATTGTGAATTTCGTGCTTTTTGTGGCAAATTTTCATTATGCCATGAAGGCACGAAGACAATAAATCAAATATTTCCTTTGTGTCTTAGTGACTTCGTGGCCAATATTTTTTTGTTCCCCACTTCAGTTTGAATGAATATGGCAAAGCGATATAATGATTTCAACACTTACTTGAGGGATATTTTCGGATGCAGGGTTCAGAAAATTACCATCGATGCCGGCTTTTCCTGCCCTAACAGGGACGGTAAAATTACAACCGGAGGATGCATTTACTGCAATGACAGAGGATCGGGCAGCGGTGCTCGTGCCCGAGGGCTTTCGATTACCGAGCAGATCGTTCAGGGCAAAGAGGCACTTGCAAAGCGATATAAGGCCAAAAAGTTTATAGCTTATTTTCAAGCGTTTTCAAACACATATGCTCCAATAGACCGGCTCAAAAGCCTCTATGAGGAGGCCCTTGCGGTGGACGATGTGGTCGGTTTGTCCATCGGCACGCGACCGGACTGCGTGGATGAGCCGATATTGGCCCTTTTACAGCAGTATGGCATAAACACCTTGGTCTGGATTGAGTACGGGTTACAGTCGGCCCATGATGCCACTCTGGCTTTAATTAACCGGGGACATGATTTCAAGTGTTTTGCACAAGCCGTTGATGCCACCAGGAACAGAGGTATAAAAATCTGCGCCCATGTCATTTTAGGGCTTCCCCAGGAGAACAAAAAACATATGCTTGCCACGGCAGACGCCATTGCCGACCTGGGAATAGACGGCATCAAGCTGCACCTGCTTTATATTATTAAAGGAACGAGACTGGCGGGTCTTTACGGGCAAGGGGCATATAAGTGCTTGGAACAGCAAGAATATGTTGACCTTGTGTGCGATTTTCTGGAACGCATTCCGCAGGATATGGTTGTTCAGCGCCTGACCGGGGACCCTCATCAACAAGAGCTGGTGGCCCCCATGTGGTCCCTTAAAAAGACGGAAACAATCGCTTTGATTCAAGCAACTATGGATGCTCGCGATTCTTGGCAGAGCAAATTTACAACC
>NZ_JAZFTO010000358.1:0-10248 GCF_036446775.1 Candidatus Desulfatibia sp. | reverse complement strand
GCGGCAAGCCACGGGGTATCAACAAATGATATTTTCTATCTTAACGCAGCAAGCTGCGGGGAATTTAACCCGACAGATTCCGCAACCTTAATCGCGTATTCATTGTAATCTGTGTAATCTGCGAAATCTGTGGATTAAATCGTTAATTGGTTCACTTGTGAATTATCCATTTTGTTCATCCCGATGACATAGCCTCAACCATGCCTGCCGTTGAGCAGCTAACTCAGGGTAAGAAATTATAGACTTCAGCTTGATTTTAACAAGCTCTTCGAATAAAATTAGGGCATTGGTCCCGGTTACACTAAAAACTAAGAGGAGTGAAAAAAATGATGCCTGACAAAATCAACCAAATTGTAAAGACTCGCTACGGTAAATTCGCTGAAACAGGCGGCAGCAAGGAGGCCTGTTGACCCAGCAAGGAAAAGCCCGGTTCGGGCTTTGCCGTTGATCAGGGGGTTTATCCCCAAGAAGCGCTTTCCTCGGTCCCGGAGGTTGCTCTCAACCTCTCACGAGGTTGTGGCAATCCCACCGGATTTGCGAACCTTCAGTCCGGTGATGTTGTTGTGGATTTTGGTTGCGGCGGCGGGATTGATGTCATTTTGGCTGCCCGAAAGGTCGGGGAACAAGGTAGAGTGGTCGGGATAGATTTTACTTCAGAAATGATTGAGCGGGCGCAACAGGCTGTAACTGACTCTGACTTGCAAGGCAGAGACATTGAACTTCGTGTTGCGGATATGGGGAAGTCGCAACTTCCAAACGGTTTCGCCGATGTCGTGATATCTAACTGTGTCATCAACCTATGTCCCGACAAAGACGCAGTCTACGAAGAAGCCTCCCGGATACTGAAATCTGGCGGACGGCTCGCCATCTCAGATATTGTCCTCAATGAAGAAATCGATTCTCAATTGGGAGAGCGATTTCAGTCAACATGGGCTGGATGCTTGGGAGGGGCTATCCATGCAGAGGACTACTGGCAGACGGTGAGAAAAGCGGGTTTTACTGAAATTCAGATTGTGGCCCGTCATACCCTCACCCCCGAAGAACTCAAAGCAATGGCTTGTTGTCCGGGCGAAGAATTTACTCCACCTCCTAACAATGAAGACCTCATTCTTGTGGAAGAAAAAGTGGATAGTGTTAAATTCACGGCGGTAAAACCGTCTCTGGTTTGAGAAATTGAATTTAAAACTTGCTCTTGGAGCGTTTTAAAAAATAAATCATGAATCTCTTTTTTTTCCAATATTCCAGAAAGTGGTCAGAATAAGTCCAAGTACAATCGCCAGCATGAATCCCTGAAGGGTCTGGGCTGCATCCGGGTGAAACCTTGCGGGGTTGTTGTATGAAAGCAAGAGGCCTCCCATACGTAAAACCAACCAAACAGCCATGGAAATAAAAATGGCGTTTGGCAGCAAACTCTTAAAAGGGAGCCGGTCGCCTATCAGGGACATAAATCCGCCGATAACCATCCCAAAAACAGCTCCCCCAAAAGAGAATGTAATAACCTCTCTTAAAAGGCTTTCCTCAAAAGGGAAGATACCCGTTATATAGTTTACGAGGATGGATACCCATCCCCAGACAATGCCTGACAATATGCCCAAACAAATCCCTTTTTTTAAATTGCCGTGATCCATAATTATGCCTTTTCCTTAAAAGGTTTAAGTCTGCGCATACGCATTGTAACAACAAATAGGCAACGATACGGCCTTGCCTATATTTAATGACACGGCATTCCTACTACATGTCTGAAATCGTGGAAGGCGTTGTGCGCCCCCTGTGCAAAAGAGTCAACACCGTAGAAAATAATAACCATCATAAATGCAGTAGCGGCAAGAGCCATAAGCAACCGAGGTGATACTGAAAATGCGGTCTGACTAATAGTAGCGAATATTCTCATTTTCTTCTCCTTTTTAACAAAATAAATTCCATCTAAAAAAATCTTCCAACGTTATTAACACTGATCTTTCTTTTTTCACCCACCTCCCTTCTACTTTGAAAATAATTTAAAACCGGGACTTTGTCCCCTATGTATCGGCTATTATCAACCAAGTTTTCGTTGATTGCGGCGTTCGGCTTTGAATCGTTTGGCCTCTTCCTGGGACATGGCAACATACTCAAGCTCTTCGGGAGGAAGCTTGTAACGATCTCTTGGTTCCAGGTCTATTTCGCGCACGTCACAAAGCTGCAATGATTCCTCTATCCTCTTTTTTACGATTTCGACCAGCAGTTCGTCAAAACCGAGATTCTTGCCGAAAATCAGTTTGACGTCAGGGTACTTTTCCGATTCCTTCTTCATCTTAACCGGGATATCCAGCTTCATATGCAGCCCCAGATTCAGGAAGTACGGAATCAGCACTACCAGTTTCGCGCCCTGCTTTACGCATTTTTCCAGGGTCTCTTCAAAATGTGGTCCCAGCCGGGACATGTAACAGGTTTCAACAATATCGTAATGCCCGTATTCCGATAACCGGCATGCAACCTTTTCCATTGCTTCTCCCGCACCAGGAACCCGGCTTCCATGCGCCATAAGGATTATCGCATTCTTGTTTTTCCTATTATCCAACTTCCGCCCCCTTTTTCCGTTTCACCGCCTGGGCGCATAGGGTGTGAAGTACGCTTAGCGCAATGGGGCTGCCGCCCCTGCGTCCCTGGAGAAGCATGTATGGAATCCCCAATGACTATTCTTGGGCATATCACGGTCTTTGAAATGGACTCCAAAACAGTATAAATCCTAATGGAAATAAAGAGGGAGTGAAAGCCGGACGGACAAATATCTTTTAGATGCGCAGAATCTGGATGGGTAATAATCATTAGCCAAACCTTTCCACGAGTTCACTAATTCAAATCAATACTGGCAGGTCTTCTGACTTCCGGGTCATTCTACTTGCCACGCCTTCCCATGCTCACAAGCACAGTGGCTAATTGTGGCTTTCGTATCCGGTTACAGCGGCGGGTCCGTGACGGCTTTCTACCATCTTCCCTTTTTTGCCTCCTGCGGGAGGCAACCAGCATTCTGGTATTATTTAACATGAAGCCTTTAATGTGTCAAGAAAAAAGTAGTGAAGTGAAGTGATAAAAATTCCCTTTTTGAGCTCGGAATTCTGCATAGCTCAATCCCGGCTTTGTCTGTGCCGGTTCTGGGTCATGTATCGGTTCTCCGGTTAGGAATGGTACCAGTTCAAATTCAAGCAGGGTCTATCTTTATTTCTCATTTTGTTCTTGATAAACATAAAGCGAATACTTATCATTTTAAAAAGCAAATTTAACAACACCGGATGTGATGGCCCTTTTATTATCGTTCTGAAAGAATTTCGAACCTGTCACCCGACGGTGTTACATCGGACATCATACAAAAAATGGAATTTTCATGCAGCTGTCAATAGAATACTGCATAACCTGCAATTACAGGCCTATGGCGGCCAGTCTGGCCATTGTCATTAAAAAGGAAATCGGTATTGATACGCAACTTGTCGGATCTAAAAAAGCCGGCGCTTTCGAAGTCATCCTGGACGGAGAGCTGATCTTTTCCAAACTGCAGTCAAACTGTTTCCCCGATCATCAAGAAATCGTAGCAGAACTCAGGGCAGTGAGGTAAGCATGAATCAGAAGGAAAGATTGCTGAGGGCGTTAAAGCAACAGCAGGTGGACAGGCCGCCCGCGGCTGTGCCCACACAAAATGCCACGGCTGAAGTCATGGAAAAAAGCGGGTATAAATGGCCTGCGGCTCAAAAAAATGCCAAAGACATGGCCGGCCTCGCGTGGGCATGCCATGAGATCGGGGGCATTGAGAGCGTGAGAGTACCATTCGACATCAATGTCGAGGCGGAGGCCATGGGTTGCGCCACACGGTTCGGAGATGATTCGACAACCCCTCCCATGTCGACAATGAAAACCAAACAGGATTATGACTCAATCAAGATCCCTGACCCTTTAAGGGACGGAAGAATGCCCGAAGTTCTTGAAGCCATTAAACTACTTAAAGCAAAAACTGGTGACGAGGTTCCGTTAATCGCCGCCCTGGGAACCCCCTTTGAACTCCTCGCCACCACCCTTGATTTTGAAGAGATCATCATGGCATGCATCGAGGACCCGGAATTCATCGAAGCACAGCTTTCAAAGATGACCGAAATTGCAAAACAATATGCCAAGGCAATCGAAAACGCGGGCCCGGATGTGCTGATGCTGGTGGACGGTACTTCCCAGAGCATCGGTCCGACCTATTACGGCCGGTTTTCATTCCCGTATACCAAGTCACTGGTGGAATCTCTGAGCAAGCCCTCTATTTTGCATATATGCGGCAATCCCACCGTCATTCTGAAGATGATGGCGGAAACCGGCGTGAACGCCCTCAGTATCGATCACCCTGTTGACATCCAACATGCACTTGAGGTCACGGAAGGAAAAGTTGCGCTGGTAGGGAAAATTTCTCCCCAGACATTGCTGACCGGCAGCAGGGAAGATATCGTGGCCGAGACCGAGGAATCATTAAAGCTCGGGATGCACGTTGTCGCCCCCGGATGCGGCATTATTCCACAGACCCCGCTCGAAAATCTGAAAGCTTACTTTGAGTGTGTAATCAACTCTAAAAGCGCTTAAGTGCTTTCGATCAGATTAAAAAAATAATCAAGGGTAATCGGCTTGCGCTCGACGGGAAGATTGGTGAATTTGCTGAATTTTTCAACTTTTTCTTCATCAATGGGAATAATTCCTGTATCAAAGACGATTATCCGTTTGTAACCGTCGAACATTGTTTTAAAGTCAAAGTTGAAATCTTTTTTCCCGAGGGCAAACATCTTTTCCCAGTTGTTTACCCAGCCCGCGGAGAGGAAAAATGCCGTCCCCTCATTGTTGAGGCGCATGATTTCTTCAGGACCGACCAGCGCCTCAAGACAGTTTCCGGCATGGATCTTTTTTGCATCATATTGCTCCAGGATTGCCATGATCTCCGGATGGCAATGACCATAGAGCACTTTGAGCTCGGTCCCTGTCTTTTTGTTTTCCTCCAGAGCTTCGATCAGCGCCTCTTTCAATCTGTCAAAATTTACATGCAGCGCTGCTTCGAGATAGATTATTTTCCAATCCAGTCCCTTATCTCCGAGCAGATACTCCAGCTCCTCCTTAAATATCCCGCAGCTGATAAATATGATCGCTTTATTTTCCATTATAAAACCATGTTGGCATCAAATCCGGTTAGAATCGCCGCTGCTTTTTTAATCAAACCCAATTTCCTTTCTCTTTTCCAGAACGTGGCTTTCGATCGCCTCAGCGGCCCTGAACGGGTTGTCCTCAAGCAGCATTCTTCCGCCGGTAAGGTTCTCCATTTCTTCGGTTAAGTATTTCGTTACGAGCGAGCTTCCGCTTATCATAGGTTTTGGTGATACGTGGGTAAGAAGCCCAAACGCCAGAGCCGTGAATATGTCTGCAATGGCTTTCTGTTCCATGTACTCGGGAACAGATGCGGCCACCGGTACCTGACTGGTATCGCAGCCGATTGTCCATGCCAGCGCAGCAATGGTATCCAGAATTTTCCCCACATCCGTACATGATCCATAGGAAACAATCGGTGGAACGTCATGCTTTTCGCAAACGGACCTGAGTTTAGAACCTGCCATTTTCGTCATTTCCATAGTTGACATGCCCATGTTTTGATGAGTGGAGGAGCAGCAACCGGCACCGATGACCATGATGTCGCGCTTGATCAGCTCAATCGTGATTTCTTGAATTGATCGCCCGCCCATCTCGTGGCGAACATTCGTACAACCGACAACTGCCACAACCCCTTTGATATTGCCTTTTTTCATCTCGCCGATGAAAGTATAGATATCGTTGCCAAACATTTTCAGAACTGTTTCCGTTGTGTAACCTGCGATGCTCTCCGTCTTGGCTTTGGAAGAAGGGATGTTCATAATTCTTTTCTTGTCGGCCTTGCGTGCCTTGAAACACTCGACGGCAATTTCCAGAATTTTCTCGGCCTGCTGCTCGGCGATCTCAGGGTTGAAATCCAAACAATCCACATCCGGGAAGCGCACCACAGGGTCTGTGCTGATGAGCTTGGTGCCGTATTTGTCGGCAAACGCCTTCAGGGTCGGGACTGAGCAATTCATATCCATCATAAAAAGATCAACGAGGCCGGTTGCGATAAAAAGCTCTGCTTGAATCCAGTTGCCCAGTTGTCCGCCAAAAGTGTTTGTGTATTCTTCACGGCTGGAAACATTCATAAGCTGCTGTCCCGCACACAACGAGCCGTATAATTTAATCCCCGTGGCGCCGGCTGCGGCTGCGACCGACTGAATTTTTTTGCTACCGGCCTTCTCCAAAACAAGACTGGCAAAGACCGGCTGATGGCCGTTTGCGATGATATTGACCGTCTGCGGATCGAGGCAGGCAATATTGGTTTCTCCGGCGGTCAGATCTGCGGTGCCCATAATGACGTCCTGGATAACCGTAATTCCCCAAAGCGCGGCGTATTCATTTGCGTTGCCCAACCTGAGGGCTGTTTTAATGAGGTCAATAGGGTCATTGCTGACATTTGTCATACATTTGGTTAAGGCGGTTACGATTTCAGCGCTGGGTCCGCCGGCATAGAGGTCCGTTTTTTTCCAGACCTCTTTACGCTGATTCACAGCGAACAGGTCCATTAGGGTAAGGGGCTGGTCACCCGGTTTACTGATTTCATTTAACATGAAATCAGCAAATTCAACTGCCAGCTCATTTATAGGTCGTGTTTGATCAATCCCCAACCCCAGACACATCATCCGCAGTTTACCTTCATCTTTTACCTTAAGGGAAGATTTGCCCTCTCCGATGGCCTTCAAGGTGTTCGCCAGATTTCGGCACTGGTACGTATTGGCGGCCGTGCCCATAATCGTCAGTTGCAAAAGGTTGCGGGCCACAATCAAATCTCCGGTGGCTCCACAGACACCCAACGGAGATTTCCTGGTTATTCGGCAGGGACCATCCGAACATAATTGGCAGCTCAACCCTTTTTTGCAGTGTCCACACTGGGGCTGTTGAGTCGTAAACCTCTCAAAGACGGTAGGCATGCCTTGAGACACCGCTGCTTGATGTAGTTCATGACTTTCAAAATCCTGATGCTTTTGCTCAATAATGTCCTGTTTTTCAGACATTCAAACGCTCCTTGACAGAAAAACCACAGGTTGTAAGCCTGTGGTTTTTCAATTACTGTGGTTACTCAAATTTTTGCGGCTCAATGCATCCTGACTCACCCAAACTTACCATCATCAATGAAAAATATTCAGGGAGGAAGCTATGTTTGATCTGTTTTGCCTTAAGTCTAACCGCGCCTTACCTCTTTCAATTTGCCGGGCAGCAACACAGAAACCACCTGAATATTTTTCAGCCACGCATTACACCTTCTTAATTTCGGATCTTTTAACTTTAACGTGCTCACCGGATTCCAATGATATGCGTACGAACAGTCCGGAATAGTATTCTCTCTCCATGCACTTGTAAACCTTTGAATTTTCCAGTGTTACATCGTCTCCCTTGGTAGTCTTGGTTGCCTTGGTATCACTGATGTACGTAACTTTCATTGCTTTCCCCTTTCCAGCGGGTTAAATGCTGTTTGACGAATTAAGCGTTTTTACGACGCACCTTCCCCCTCGGGTGACAAAAGGTCTTCCACATGAGGAAACTTGTCAAACATATGTGGGAATTGCATCGCTTCACCAAAACGGTCGTTAAAGTCCTCTTCAAGGGCAAGTTCAACATATTCAACTTTGCCGGCAAGCGCATGGGCCTCCCGTCTCTTATCTACATTTAACAGCGCGATGCGGGCACCGTCACCCGCCGCGTTGCCTATGAACTCGACCTTGTCAAGGTCACAATCGGGGTACATACCCATTACCATTGCCTGCACTTTATCGATGTGGTTGCCGAATGCTCCCGCCACAGCCAACCTGTCAAACTGTTTGATACCCAGTTTCCGCATCATGATGAGAGATGCGGAGTATAGAGCACCCTTGGCAAGCTGTATGGCGCGCACATCCTTCAGGGTTACGACAATGTCTTCGTCTATCGCGGTCTCACGCTTCCAGGCGACAACATACTCGGCCACTATGCCCTCCATTCTGATCCGCGGTGATTTGAGATCTGTGTTGATCCGGCCGTTTTTCTTTATTATTCCCGCCTTGAACATTTCAGCGATGGCATCGATGATCCCGGAACCGCAAATCCCTTTTGTTTGCATATCCGTTTGGCCGTCACTCCACTGGTCATTTCCGATTACCTGGTAGGTTGGTTCCAGTGTTTTTTTGTCGATCCGCATTTTTTCGATTGCACCGGGGGCGGCCCGCATCCCGAACTCAATCTGTGCTCCTTCAAGTGCAGGGCCGGTGGCGCATGAGCAGGAAATAAGCTTGTCCCTGTTTCCGAGAACGAGTTCTCCATTGGTGCCGATATCAATCAGCAAAGTCATTTTTTTGCGTTTATGCGGTGTGTCGGCCAGCAGACAGCCTACATTGTCGGCACCCACGAAGCCGGCTATAATCGGTAATATGTGGATGTTTCCTGCCGGGAGGATCTGAATGCCGAGACGTTCGGCCTTTATATCCATTGATTTATGGAGAGCCGGGGCGAAGGGGGCCAGGCCTATATACTCAGGGTTGATCCCAAGCAAAATGTGATGCATGGCCGTGTTGCCGACCAGGGTCATCTCACTGATGTCCTCCGGGGACAATTCTACGCTCTCGGCCGCGTTCTTAGCAATGGTGTTAATCCCTTCAATAATTGCCTCTTGAAGCTCTTTCAGACCGGTCTCTTCATTCAGCATACAATAGGTAATCCGGGACATAACATCTTCGCCATAGCTCACCTGAGGGTTCATCATGGATTCAGTAGCCAGCACCTCTCCGGTAATCAGGTCGGTGAGGTAGCCTGCAACCGTGGTGGTACCGATATCAATTGCAAGCCCGATGTTTGTTTCAACCCTGCCGGCTTGCACCCGTATAATCTCGCGATTCTGCCACACGGTCACCGTTGCCTTCCAGTCCCCTGTTCTGAGAACATCCGGCAATACCTGAAGCACCCTGCAGTCTATTGACAGTTTATTAAGATTGAAAGTTGCCTCAAGGGCCTGGCAAAGTCGCTCAAAGTCGCCATAGGGATCTTCCAAGGATGGCGGCGGGAGTTCCACATAATACTTTTTGACCGCAGGCTTTATCTTAACCTTGATTTTCCCGGCGGCCTTGCTGATAATCTGCTTACCGGTACGGGTTGCCTCGGGGACAAAAACGAGCACATCACCCAAAACGCTGGTCGAACACGCCAGCCGGACATTGTTCTCCTTTTCCTTTTTTTTGAGAATCTCCATCTCTTTCTCGTCAACTTTGCCCACGTGTCTAATTGACGAGGTTATATCCTCTTTGGGAAACTCACCCTCCATAATTTTCACCCGGCACTTGCCGCAGACCAGGTTATCTCCGCATACGGCTTCAATACCAACGCCCAGTTTGCGCGCGGCATCGAGGATGGTCGTGCCCTCGGGCACATGTGCACGCCGGCCTGAAGGCTGGAAAATAATGGTATGTTCCATGAATTCAGAATGCTCCTTATTTAACGTTTTTCATTCCGTCCGGATATGGTTATGACTCAAGCCAAGTGATAAATCTTTCCCGTTGAGGAGCGGCGCCGAGCACAATCAATGTGCAAGGCACTCGGCCTCATTCATCTGCTGAAGCGTGGATCCGACTAAAGCCCCTTCTTGAGCGCTTCGAGCATTGCCATGGCTTCTTGCAGGGCGTTGGGAGCGTTATCGGCCGTGGAATCGGCACCATATTCCTCAACGGTTTTTTCACTGATAGGAGCACCTCCGATCATTATCTGCACATGGGGATTCTTCTCCTTTATCATGGGGATAAGTTTTTTCATCCCCACCATAGAGGTCGTCATCATGGCCGAAAGCATCACAATGTCAGAATCGGTCCGGAGTTGCTCCTCCACAAATTTCGTAATCGGAACATCGCGACCAAGGTCATGCACGGTCCACCCGGCCGATTCGAAGATGGCTTTAATGAGGTTCTTGCCCAGATCATGTACATCACCCTGCATAACCCCAAGCACCACCTGTCCTTTGGCCCCTGCATCAGTGGTCTTTATATGAGGCTTCAATATATCAAGGGCCGCATAGAGGGCTTTGGCACACAGGAGCGTTTCCGGGACAAAATACTCGTGGGTGTCAAATTTTTCACTGACAACCTCCATGCCGCCGGCTAAGCCTTCCATGGTCATGGTGTA
>NZ_JAZFTO010000357.1:0-6461 GCF_036446775.1 Candidatus Desulfatibia sp. | reverse complement strand
GGAGGTTCGGGGCTAGTTAGTAAAGGTTAACAAAAAAAGCAACTCTGAACCTGTGAACGCCTACAGGAATGTTTACCATGAAGATAGCAAGTTTCAACGCCAACGGGATCAGGGCGCGCCTGCCGGTCATTCTTAAGTGGCTTAAGCAAGAATCCGTTGATATTCTCTGCGTTCAGGAAACCAAAGTCCAGGATCACGATTTTCCTTTACAGCCGTTTGTTGATGAGGGCTATTATTGTAATTTTAAAGGCCAAAAAAGCTATAACGGTGTTGCCGTTATAAGCAAACAAGAGCCCCGGGAGGTCTCGACCGGCTTTGGTGACGATGATGCCCAAGAGAAGCCGCGGCTTATCAGGGTAAACATAGATGGGATCGAAATCGTTAATACCTACGTTCCCCAGGGACGCGCTCCGGATTCGGATCAATTTAAATATAAGATCACCTGGTTTGAACGCCTCAGAAAATATTTTGAAACCAACTATACAGCGGACATGCCGATCATTTGGACCGGTGATTTTAACGTGGCCCTGGACCCGATTGATGTTTATGATCCAAAAGAGCTGCTGGGCAGCATCGGCTATCATCCGGAAGAACACATAGCCTTAAAAAACGTCATGGAATGGGGCTTTATAGACATTTACCGCCGGCACAAGCCCGCAGAAAAAGCTTTTACCTTCTGGGACTATCGCATCCCCAATGCCGTCAAGCGGGGTCTGGGGTGGCGCATTGATCACATCTGGGCCACACGCAGCTTGGCTGAAATATCGAAAGCGGCCTGGATCGATCAGCAGCCCAGGCTCTGGCAGCGGCCTTCGGATCATACCTTTATCGTCGCCGAATTTGAAAACTTAGGTTCATAATTTATATGTGACATTTCTGTTTGACACAGCCACATCTTTTTTCTATTATCCTTGCCCTTTGATGGAGCTTTTACTATTATCTTTTGAACAAATTATGGATACAGAGCAGGGTATATTAGATGGCGAACAAACACCGGCAGGATAAAGTGGACGATATCAAACATATAGTAAAATTAATGGCAAAAAAGATGGAGGCCGCTCTGGCATCTTCGGCCATGCCGCTATATCAGGATCAAAAGATTATTCGTTTGACGGTTCAGATCCCTGACCAACCGTTGTTACCGTGGCTGCAAAGCCAGAACTTTAGCTTGAAAACTTACTGGTCGAGCCGTGATAACCGTTTTGAGGCCGCCGGAGTGGGTGCGGCGGATTATATTGGCGATGACGCCGGATACGGTTATCGCAGATTGTTTGACCGGCTGCATAATTATCTTGATCACTCCGATCCGGATGTGCGGTATTATGGCGGGTTTAAGTTTGCCCCCAATCAAACCTCCCATGATAGCTGGAAGCGGTTTGGCCGCTATTATTTTGTTGTGCCCCGCTTTGAATTGGTTAAATCAAGGGGTAAGACTTTCTTTGTCTGTAATTTGCGTGCCGATGGAGATAATCACACGTCGATTATGACTCAACTTGAAGCTATTACCTTTGAAGCTGACGGTATTGACAAGGGCATCCCCAAAATTATCTCCCAGAAAGATTTTCCCGGGAAAAGCCGCTGGAAAGCTAGTGTTCAGTCGGCGTTAGCGGCTTTTGAAACACATAGATATGAAAAGATTGTTCTGGCCCGCAAGAGAGCGCTGGAATTTTCTGACAACCTTAACCATTTTATAATATTACAAAAATTGCGAGATAAAGCTTCAAGCAGTTATAAATTCTGTTTTCAGCCGGAGGATAATCTGGCATTTATCGGTGCATCACCGGAGCTTCTTTATTGTCGTAAAGGAAGAAAGCTGCAGAGTGAAGCTATCGCCGGCACTCGTATTAGAGGTCGAACAAGCCAGGAAGACCAAGGCCTGGGCGAGGAGCTCTTGCAGAGTGAAAAAGACCTGCGGGAGCATCGTTATGTGGTTGACAGTATTAAAGATGCCTTTGTATCTTTGACCCCCCCTTTCTTGAACTTCGGCAACATGTCCGTCTCTTTGTTAAAGCTTGCCCGCATACAACATTTAATTACCCGTTTTGATATAAAATTAAAAGAAAACATCTCGGATGCGGAATTGATCGAAACCTTGCATCCCACAGCGGCGGTCGGGGGCTATCCCAGGGATAAGGCTTTAGAGGAAATTGATTGTCTGGAAGGATTCAACCGGGGCTGGTATGCCGCTCCGGTGGGCTGGGTCAAGCGGGATGCCGCCGAATTTGTCGTGGCGATTCGATGTGGTCTGGTACAAGATAATTACATCAATTTGTATTCCGGCGCCGGTATTGTTAACGGCTCCGTCCCGGAGAATGAATGGGACGAAATGAACAATAAAATCGATATGTTTTTAAGTGTGCTGACCTGATGGTCAATCAAAAATCATCCAGCTTGAACGCACTTTGGGCAAATTTAATCGTCCAAGAGCTGCTGCGCAATCAAATAAATCAATTTGTACTTTCCCCCGGTTCCCGATGCACCCCGCTGACCGCTGCCGTAGCGACTGAAAAACAAGCAGCCAGCATTATGCATTTTGATGAAAGGGGCGCTGCTTATTTTGCCCTCGGATACGCGCGCGCAAGCAGCCGGCCGGCGGTGCTGGTATGTACTTCCGGAACCGCCGCTGCAAATTACTATCCGGCGGTGGTGGAAGCTTCCATGGACATGCTGCCGTTGATACTATTAACGGCCGACCGCCCACCGGAACTTCTTCAAAGCGGTGCCAACCAGACCATCGACCAGGTCAATTTATACGGCAACTATGTACGCTTTCATTGCGAACTGCCCTGTCCGGATGAACAGGTTCCACCTGAATCTATCCTGACGCTGGTAGATCAGGCCGTTTATCGAACGGTGCGATCGCCCGCGGGTCCGGTGCATATCAACTGTATGTTCCGGGAACCGCTGGCGCCGTTACCGCTGCCAAAAGATTTCAGCCCGTATCTTGCCGGCGCCCAAAGATGGCTGAACGGCAACAAACCGTTCACCGCATATGAGAAGTCAATTAACACTGTTGACGACGGCAGGATCGAACAAATAGCGAAACTCTTAAATGAAACGTCCAAAGGCCTGCTGGTTATCGGCAGCTTGCGTTCGGATGCGGACCGAGAAGCTGTCCATCGATTGTCTCAGACGTTAAACTGGCCGGTTTTTGTCGATATCCGTTCCGGTTTGCGGCTGGGTGTCAAAGACAGCAACATCGTTAGTTATTTCGACCAGTTGTTACTGTCTGAAAAATTTAGCACCGTAAAACTGTCAACGATCATGCACTTTGGCGGCGTACCGACCTCTAAACGCTTTGAACTCTTTTTGCAGCAAAACCAGCCGAAACATTATATCCATGTGGCCGAACATCCTTTACGTCATGATCCAAACCACAGAATCACCACAAGAGTTGAATCCGACATCAGTCGGTTTTGCAAAACACTGCTTCCGTTTCTGAATATCCACGAGGAAAATATCTATCTGAAAAAATTCAAAAAAGCCGATAACGCCGTTGGAGCGTTGATTGATCGACACATTGGTGATGACCCTGCCATATCAGAACCCGCTGTGGCTCGAATTGTGTCAACGCATATTGCCACGGACAACGGCCTTTTTCTGGGCAACAGTATGCCCGTTCGCGATATGGATATGTATGCCGATCCTTCAGGTTCTGTGGTTAAAGTCGCGGCCAATCGCGGTGCCAGCGGTATCGATGGCAATATCGCCGCTACGGCCGGGTTTGTTCATGGCGCACAGGCACCCGCTACGGCGGTGATTGGGGATCTGGCCTGTTTACATGATTTAAACTCTTTGGCCCTTTTGAATCAAATTTCCAACCCGTTAACGCTTATTGTCGTCAACAACAACGGTGGCGGTATCTTTTCCTTTTTGCCGGTTTATGAATGCCGGGAAATATTTGAACCGTTTTTTGCCACACCGCACGATTTAACTTTTGAAAAAATTGCGGCAACGTTTAAGCTTGATTATTATCAACCTCGCTCAAAAGATGCTTTCGCAAGCGCCTACAAAACATCTCTGAATTCAAAACGTTCCGCTGTCATTGAAATCATAACCGACCGCCAAGAAAACCTGGCATTCCACAAACTGCTTCAGGAAAAAATCAAGTCTACCATCGACAAACTCTAACGCCGATTAATGATAATGCTCAATTGAAGTTATTGGTTATTTGTGATTCATTACTCGGAAGAATATTATAGCGATTCTCATAATAATGTTGCGATTGAACCGTTAACTTAACAATTTCTCAGTAAGCCGTCGGAAACGGAACGTATTTTTGAAAACCGCTATAATCACAATGCGCATCTTTATCAAAAGTGAAGTATAATTCATGAAGCGTTTTCATTACGCAGCGTATGGCGATAAAGAAAAGCCCCCCTTGCTGTTTCTGCACGGATTTATGGGGAATACCGACGAATGGGGGGCCATTGTCCCTTTTTTGAGCGGCAACTTTTACTGCATTGTCGTGGACCTGCCCGGGCATGGCCGCACAGCGGTTCAGGATGAAGAGGATTACCGCCTGGAAAAGTGTGCGGCCAATCTGATCCTTTTTCTTGATACGCTCAATATTAACGCTTGTCACCTGGTGTCATATTCCATGGGCGGTAGGCTGGCCTTCTATTTGGCGGTTTTTTATCCGGAAAGATTTGAGAAAATTATTATCGAATCCGCCTCGCCGGGACTGCCAACCAGAAAGGAAAGGCGTGCACGCGTCAAACATGACCGCAAGATGGCTCGGCAACTTGAAGCTCTGCCGTTGAACCAGTTCTTGCAAACCTGGTACAACCAGCCTATATTTTCATCTCTGGATAAGGAAAGCAAGCCGTACCAGGAAATGATTCAAATAAGAATGAAAAACAATTCCAGCAGGTTAAGCTTGTCATTGCAACAGATGGGTGCCGGTGTACAGGCGCCACTCTGGGACAAACTTGACCAAATAAGCGCTGATGTGCTTTTCATTGTTGGTGAAAAGGACGCTAAATTTATACAGATTGGCAATGCCGCGGTTGCAAGGTGCCGCCGGGCAAAAGTCAAAATTATTGCAAATGCCGGTCACAACGTGCATCTGGAAAATAGAACTGAATACATTAAGCAGGTCAACCTGTTTTTTGAGTAGTCTCTCAAAAGATTTGGAAATATGATTATCCATGGAGCGTTTTAACAAAGGAAAGAATATGGCTACTATTAATTGGACTGAAAGTAAAAAATTTACCGACATTAAGTATCACCAGGCCGAGGGAATCGCCAAAATAACCATCAATCGTCCCGAAGTGCGCAATGCCTTTCGCCCCTTGACGGTCAATGAGATGATCGAGGCTTTGGCAGACGCCCGTGCCGATCATTCCATCGGTGTCGTTGTACTGACCGGTGCAGGCGACAAAGCCTTTTGCTCCGGAGGCGACCAGAGAGTGCGCGGCGAAGCCGGGTATCAAGATGAAAAAGGCGACTACCATTTGAATGTGCTTGAATTTCAACGCCGGATCCGCACCTGCCCCAAACCGGTGATTGCCATGGTCGCCGGCTATGCCATCGGCGGCGGAAATGTTTTGCATTTGATGTGCGACCTGACCATTGCGGCCGACAACGCTGTCTTCGGCCAGACCGGCCCGCGGGTGGGTTCATTCGACGCCGGTTACGGTTCCAGCTATCTGGCAAGAGTGGTCGGTCAGAAAAAAGCGCGGGAGATATGGTTTCTCTGCCGCCAGTATAATGCGCAGCAGGCGCTGGAGATGGGTCTGGTAAACACGGTCGTGCCGCTTAAAAGACTGGAAGAGGAAACGGTCGGGTGGTGCCGGGAGATTCTGGCGAACTCACCGGTCGCCATCCGCTGTCTGAAAGCAGCGTTGAATGCAGACTGTGACGGCCAGGCAGGACTCCAGGAACTTGCCGGGCACACCACCATGCTGTATTACATGACCGCGGAAGGCCAGGAAGGACGCAATGCTTTTCTCGAAAAACGCAAGCCGGATTTTTCTAAGTTCCCCCGAAGCACTTAGTGCCTTAGTGCTCTAATTCGTAAGTCGATTACGTGTTTTTTATATTGTTTCACCGCCCGCTTCGCTTGAGACGCAAAGGCCGCAGAGTTAAATATTATTTCTTTTGCCGTTGAGGGGACGGCAAAAGAAAATAGCTCAAGCTTTATAAGGATAATATTATATTGAAATACAAGCAGTTATTTCTTTGTTCCACAAGGATGCATGTTTTTGCTTTCCGCCCTCCCTGCCCTGTGGAATGCGAAGCTTATTCCTCTGGGGTCAGCGGAAAGCAAAAAAGAAACAAATTCTCTGCGACCTCTGCGTCTCAGCGGTGATTATTAAGTTAAATGGAACGATCAAGTCTAAACATCTGGGTTCAGGCGGCGCGGCCCAAAACACTGTGGGCGTCAGTGGCGCCGGTGGTTATCGGTTCAGCCATGGCGTTTGAAAGCGGCGGGCTGCACATTATGTCGGCACTGTCAG
>NZ_JAZFTO010000356.1:0-5162 GCF_036446775.1 Candidatus Desulfatibia sp. | reverse complement strand
ATAGCCAATATTATGTCGCATGTGGAGCAGGGCGGCAGGTTCTCGCGGCCGTTTGCCGACTATCCTTATGTCATGGAATCGGTCAAACAGATGGTAGCCACCGGAGAAGAAGTCGGCAAATTGCCAAATGTCATGTTGCGTCTGGCTGTGTTTTATGATACACAAATCGAACAGGATTTAAAAAAGATCGCTTCCATGATCGAGCCTGTGGCGCTGATAATCATGGGCATAGTAGTGGGACTGATCGTTTCGTCCGTGATCCTTCCAATTTTTAAGTTGGGGCATACGATACGTTAAGGTTTTAGTAACCGTTCAGAGGTTCAGGGTTCAGGGTTCAAAAGTTCAGGAACTAATGGTTAATAATTAATAATTAACAATTGATTATTGATTATTATATTCGGGTTGAGAGGATCAACCTGTGAACGCCTACAGGTTTTAATAACCGGAAGTGAAATAACTAAAGTTTTAAAGTTTTATAGCCGATAACTGAGAGAGAATGTAGACCTTAATGATTTAAAGAGGAGACTAAGGTATGAGATTAAATTCTAAATGCCAGTCGGGATTTACACTGATTGAAATGCTGATAGTTATTGTTGTGCTGGGAATCCTGGCCATGATAATTATCCCCCAGATTACAGTCTCCACCGAAGACGCCAAGATAAGTACGCTCCAGACCAACCTGAGCGGCCTTCGCAGCTCCATCGAAACCTACTACGCCCAGCATGATAGCATATATCCCGGTGCGAAAAAGGAAACGGACGGCACTAATACCGCGTCCGATGGCGAAGCAGGAACTGCCTTTCTGGCCCAGCTTACATTGTATTCAAGAGCCACCGGAGTTACTGCCAACGTCAAGGATGCAACGTTTAAATTCGGTCCCTATATCAAAGGGGGGGTATTGCCTAAAAATCCTTTTACCGCTACTAGCAACGTGACGGCTGATTTTGACGAAACCAACATTACGGTGAGGGTGGCGGATACAGCCAGTGCCTGGAAATTCTACCCGATAACCGGTGTTTTTATCGCCAATGATACTGCGGCGCATGCTCTTTACTAAACACCGATTTTCACAGGCACTTTAACCGGCAAAATTATACCCTAATCACGCGGTCCGGACAATTTCTACAGGCTTTTATTCATTGATTTTGCTGTTGAATCATCAATATATTGTTAAGGTTGTTTTTTGCGTGAACATAGCCGGGCTTTATTCGTAGGGCCTCTCGAATATGAACACCGGCGTCTTCAAACTTTCCCAGACGAGCCAGAACAACTCCTAAGTTATTATGCGCCTCTGCAAATTCCGGATTGAGTCGCAAGGCTTCGGAAAAATAGTTGATGGCCTTATCAAGCCTGCCCTGCTTTAACATGGCACGTCCCAGGCTGTAATGTGCCTCCGCATACCCCGGGTTAATTCGCAGCACTTCGGAAAAATGATTGACCGCATCATTAAACCTGCCCTTCTTTGCCAAGACAACACCCAGGTTGTAATGTGCTTCCAGGTGCTCAGCGTTTATCTGCAATGCCTTAGAAAAATGATTGATCGCATCATCAAGGCGACCTTGCTCTGCCCTGGTAAGTCCCAGGTTGTAATACGCTTTGATATGATCCGGTTTTATCCGGAAAGCCTCTAAAAAATGGTTGATGGCTTCATCAAATTTACGCTGTCTTGCCAGAGCAATGCCCATGTTGTTATGCGCCCCAGTATGCTCTTGGTCTATTCTCAACACTGTTGAGTAGTGGTCGATCGCTTCATCAAGCCTTCCCTGCCGGGCCAGTGTAAGTCCTAATTTGTAATGTGCATTCAGATGATCGGGGTTTATCTGAAGTGCTTTTATAAAATGGTCGATCGCTTCATCCAACCTGCCCTTCTCTGTCAGAGTAACACCCAGGTTATAATGCGTCCTCCCATCTTCGGGGTTTATTTGCAATGCTTTGGAAAAATGGTTGATGGCTTCATCAAACCGGCCCTTCTCTGTCAGTGCAACACCAAGATTGTTGTGTGCCCTTATGGAATAAGGATCATTGCGCAGCACCTCTTTATAATAACTGATGGCTTCAGATGCGTTCCCTCCTAAATTGTAAAGGTAACCAAGATAAGAACTGGCAACTAACTTATCAGGTAAAAGATCAATTTTGTTTCGCACAACATCGATTTGAATTGCAAGGCATCTTTTAAATAATTCATCCTCGCCATCTTTGAAAATGTAAAAATCTATCTCGTTATCGGTACAATATGTCTCCACAAGTTTAAAGAAGCGTTCTTTTTGCAAAGGCGTTGCTTTCGACAGGTCAACCATGTTACGGAAAGGCGCATATACAGAAAGTGCATAAGCTGCAAAGTCTATCTGGTCATCAACATTTGCTGTAATTTTTTCAACAATATTTCTTGTCTCGCTACTAAGGCTTATCCGTTCCTTTGGTTGAATATTCTTGGATATTATTAAACCATCACTATACATCAGTTTAGGTGCCGCAAATTCAAGCCGGGGATGATTGTCCGTATTAATATCGCCATGGCCAAAAAACCTTTGCAGATCTTCAGACACAATCAGCCTGGACAGCAATCCGGATTTTAGGAGGGACACATTTTTTGATTTCCTGATGGAGGTCAATTTTCGTTTTGCGTATTCCAGCTTCAACCGGCCTTTATCTTTAAATCCGATCAACATGAAATCAGTCCCGTTTCCGGACGGATTGGTAACCACTAAGAGGCTGTTTGGAAAGACCTTGGCAAATGTACGGCCGACAAGGTCAAAAGTTTTCCGGTCCATCTGATACGAATGCATCCATTGAACAAATATGCCGCCGTTATTAAGCCTCTCTTTTACCAAATCAAAAAAATTGATAGTAAAAAGCGCAGCAAGCCCGGCCATCCAGGGATTGGACGGCTCGGAGATAATTACATCGTAGTTTTGCCTGGTGAGCTGCAGATGCGCACGCGCGTCCTGAATAATAAGGTTTGTTTTGGGGTCTGAAAGAACATTGTTGTTCCATGGAATAAAAAAATCACTGGCCGCAATAACTTGATCGTTGATCTCAAGGATATCGAGTTGATCAATAGGATAGTATAACACCTCTCCAGCCGTTATGCCGCTTGCCAGTCCAATTACCATAACCGTTTTGGGGTTCTTGTGAAAAAGCATAGGAAAATGTGCTAAAAGTGTTTGTGTCTCCATGTCACCGCGTGATGTAGCATCTGCTTTTCCGCTGTTCGCCATTATATACTTAATGTTACCAAAAGCATCATTGTATTTCACTACGGTAGTAAATCCGCCAATTCCATCACCGTAATATACTAACTCGTCACTTTTTGATCTCGAAAGGATCTTTGACCCATGCAAAAGGGATTCCAGCCAGCCTGTGCCTAAAATGGATGCCTTGATTTCTTTAAAACGATAATATTTGCCTGTGGAAAGCTGGCGATGGTTCCATGCCGGATAAGAAAAGCATAAAATAATCCCTGCCAGAGCAGGGACTGCAAGTACGCTAAACTGCAAAAAGCTTCCCTTCCTGTTTTTAAGCATTAGGCCTGCAATGACCAGTGCAAAGATAAGTTGCAAACTGACAATCGCCCCTATGCCCGCTTCCTTTCCGACAAGCGGTATGAGCAAAAACCCCGCACAGAATGCACCTGCCAGCGAACCGACTGCATTGAGCATGTATGCAAAGCCAATGGATTTTCCAACTTTTGAGACGGACTTGGTGTATATTTTCCCAACCAGAGGAAAGGTGGCCCCAAAGCAAAGGGTCGGCAAAATCATGCATAGAAAAAGTATGCTCACTTGCAAAAGACTTAATAGACCGAATCGGCCTTTAAAGGTAAAAATCAACTTGGCAAAAAATAATTGGCTGCCGCCTAAAAGCTGACTGACGGCCAGAACAAGTAAAGCTGCTGCTATCTGCGTAAAAAGCAAGAGCCATATGCATTTTTTTACTTTATCTGCAAAATAACCGAAAATCATACTGCCAAGTGCCAACCCTGTAATGAACGTCACCAGCACAATTGTAAATGAATATGTGGTAGGGCCTACAATCAGGCCCAGCAGCCGGATCCAAATTACTTGACAGGCCATAGCACAAAAGCCTGATACAGAAAAAATTACCAGCGCGCTCTTTGTTTCCCAAGGATGTACCGGTTGATCGCCCGGGGTTTCATCTATTAGATTTCTTTTTTTTGAACTTGAAGCTTTCTGTGCCGCGTTTTTGTGCGGCACCTTTACTTTATAACTAACCATCAAACATGATATGCCGATCATAAAATTAAGCAGCACGGCAAAAAACAACGTGCCGTAAATACCCCAAAGGGCTATGAGCCAAAAACCACACAACAGGGCACCAAAAGCCGCACCAATAGTATTCAATCCATACAGCCTGCCTGCATGCGTGCCGACGTGAGACAGGCTGGTAACATAAAACCGGCATAAGATCGGCAGCGTGGCTCCCATACAGGTTATGGGGATCAACAGTATGATCGAGACGATAAAGAATGTGAAAAGGTTATAGATGATAGAGTGGTTGTAAAGCCCGTTATAAAGAATAGTTTGAAGCGGCCTGACCAAAAAGAGAAGTAGAGGAATCACAAGGGCGTAAGCTCCTATTGCAAGCTCCAGCATCCCGTATATCTTAACTAAAGCCAAGGGCTCCTTGATGCGATCTATTGTCCGGCCGGCAAGATAACTCCCCAGGCCCAGGCCGCCCATGAAAATAGTTAGAATGATGGAGACGGCAAATGGCGCACTACCAATAATCTCCACCGTCATCCTCATCCACAGTATTTCATATACCAGGCCTGAAAGACCGGAGAGAAAAAAACAGAATAGAACAAAAAGAAATATTTTGTTGGCGGTATTATCTGGAATTTTCTTTTCAGACATTTCTATTTACTACCGCTTTGGTGGGACAGAATTTGGGAGACGTATTAACTAGAGTCTATCCATAAATACATTTGAGCACTAAGTAGTTTCCAATTCATAAATGAGATATTTTTTCGATGAGCAAGGCCGCACAAGGGTTTTCGTCCGAGGCGTACTTTAGTACGTCGAGGGCGGAAACGCGCGGCCTCCGGCTCGTAGAGCCTACGCCTCGGAGAGAGAACGCCGCTCATCGGAAAAATAGCCATTTATGGATGGAAACTAACTGCTTGATGTGACCTTCCCGCTGAG
>NZ_JAZFTO010000355.1:0-7432 GCF_036446775.1 Candidatus Desulfatibia sp. | reverse complement strand
TCAGAAGAATACGATGCAGTTTTTTACTCCGCCCTTTTTTCACCGGACATTCTCGTCCACGGCCGGCACGCAATTAATCAAAAAATAGTTTCACCACATCGTGTTTGGTGTCGCATCTTGAATTGTGAATATTATTCAAGACGCGACACCATTTTCTGAGGTCGCAAGCTGCTCTCCGAACAACTGGAGAATATCTACACCCTCATTGGGCAAACATCGGCGCCATAACATAAGCTGGAAGGGAAACGAATCAAAATGCCCCTGTCACAAAACGAATTGGAGGATCTGAAATATGCAAAAGAACTTTTAGAAAACCCGGGGCTGGCTGCAAGAATCAGCAATGCATTGGGCACAGCTATTGATAAAGGGTTTGGGCTTCTGCCCGCCAAATGGTCAGATGTGGTTCAACAGGCTACACAAGAATCATTGCGCAAGGCACTGGAATTTGCGGTCATGACCATGGATGATCGGCCAAGGGCATCTTCTTGGAGTTTTGGGCACAAAATGCTTGCTGCAACTTCCGGTGCAGTAGGTGGCGCCTTTGGCCTTCCAGCACTTACGGTGGAGTTGCCTGTCTCAACAATCATCATGCTCCGTTCCATTGCCGATATCGCGCGGAGCGAAGGTGAAAAGATCAAAACGCTCGAAGCATAGATCATTTCCAAGACATGGCCCGGGGGGTCACTTTATTGTACGCCGACTTGAGAGGGTCTACGGGACTGACGAGGTTAAACGTCAATACGAGAAACTGTGATTAGCAAGGGGGGCATCCCTTAAAAAAACAAGTTGTTGAGTATCTGGGTTCGATCCAAGACAATAGTTTGATATTACAATAAAAGTCGTCACTATAGCTTGTGTTTTTTGATTAGAAGGGCTATATTTATATGAAAATGGCCTTTTTAAGAAAGTGGTTGTGAGATGCTAGGTGATAAACGGCGCCACATCCCTGGTTATGCGTGGCACATCACTCCAGCAAAAATTTCTTCGCATTTAACGGTACAAGACATTATTTTTCAAGAAACTTGACGCAATCAAATAAAAAGGCCTATTTTAAGAGGATTAAAAAATGAATAGACTCCCAAAAGAAACAAAGAAGGATCTCAAGGAAGAAGCTAAGGAATGGGACAGGACGATTGCACAAGAGAGTCCTGAACATGTTCAAAAAATGCTCGATCAAGCAGAGTCTTTTAAGATTCCACGGCCTCCTCGTCAGCCGGTTTCCATTCGTCTGGATCCATTTGATATTGCTATGGCAAAACGCATTGCCAGAAGAAAGGGTGTTCCCCACACCCAACTCATGGCCACCTGGCTTCACGAAAGAATTGAACGCGAAAAAGGGGTTAGTCCCAACTAATTGCACGTCTCGGCAGAAGTATGTTAAGTCTCTATTTTTAAGTACATTCTGCCAAGCTAAGGATCACTGATGCGTTGGGAACAGCTATCTTTATGCATCATAGATCCGGTATGGTTTTAATATACTTTTCCAATCGATCCATCCCCTCGGCTATATTTTCCAGGGAGGTTGCATATGAAAATCTATGCATTTATAACATCCCAATAATTCTAAAGATTGTCCTCAAAAATATTTTATTCAGAAAAAAATGGGAGGATTAAACAAAATCAACCTGTAGTGTTCAAAAACTCATCGGTATGTAAGCAAGTGGAATTTTGGAGGATAACAATAAAACAGGGAGGTTTCACTGTCTGTTTCGGTCGTTCATGCAGGTTGCGGAATGATAATGAACGACTGGTTTGGGTCCCAGGAAATGCCGAATATGGGTGTGCTAAATCCAGTGAGCCGGTTTACGATCTCTTTGAACTTCAATCGCCTTCCTTTTAGGCCGTCTTTTTGTCAGACGCTTTTATTTGGCTTTCACCTTTTTGATGAACGTTGTGGCATCGATGATCTGGATGCCGTGAAAATGTTTGATGTTTCTTAGATGCGGGTCTCTGGAGACAATGTATTTTGCATTTCCCTCCAAAGCACATGCAATGAACATATCATCTTTGGGATCTTCAGTAATGCCCTCAACACTATAAGTGCCTTTGGTAATCACAGAATTTTCTATAATCATACCGATAAACTCATCAATATCTTCTTCTGAAGGCTTAAATCGCTTGATAATGTGTGGATAATGAAGGACTTCGTACAGCTCCTTGAGAATCGCTTTTGATGTAACCAATACAAAGGCCCTATCGGCAATCAGGTCCCTGAGTTTTTTGGCCACGCCTTCTTTTGCAAAAGCCACGCTGACCATTACGCTGGTATCGATCACCGCCTTAAGAATGGGCATATCTTTTTTCCCTTACTGCCGCTACCGCTTCATCAATTACACTGTCGATCTCGTCTTGGGAATAATCCTTTGCCCCTTTTGCCAGTTTATCGGTAATTTCTCTAAATCGTTCTGACCAAGATTTTTCAATCCTTGGCCGCATCATTTTCTCAACCTGATGCTTCACAATAACCCCCTCAAGCATTTTTTTGACGACGTATTTTTCTTCTTCCGCCATGGCAGATATCATCTCAAACTGTTCCAGAAGCTCGCGGTCAATAATTTTGTTAGACGCCACTCCTGTGATTTTTTCAAAAACCATTTCATCAATTGAGACGCCAAGCGTTTTAGCCAGCTTAATGATGACCTCCAGAGAAGGTGAGGACTTATCGGTCTCATAGCGCCTTATCTGAGAAATTGCCACGCCGCTAAGTTTTACCAGGCCTTCCTGGGTTAAGCTTTTTTCTTTTCTAAATTTTACAAGATTTTTTCCAAAAAACATAATTGATCACCTCCATTAAGGATATATCTGTTTCGAATATGTTCAGCTCGCATCAGGCATTAAATATACCTAATTAAGGATTATATTATTTATAATCATATATCAACATATTTTCCATCAACTCCTTAAAAAATCGGAATTTGGATTTCGATACGACAGAAACAACCTGTACTATACAAAAACTCATCCGTACGTAAGCAAGTGGAAATTTGAAGGATAACGAGAAAAACAGGGAGGTTATGCCGCTGTAGATATCGGCCCGGCCGGCGCACATGTTATGTGAAGTTCGGGTTAGGCCCTTTTACTGCCGTTTTAAGATCCGAGTTATTTTTGGGCGGTATTCATCTTTTTGAGCCATGCGATTCCCTTTTGATTTGACGAACAAAAAAGATAAACCAAAAAATAAAAAACCGCCTGTCGCCGAAACGATTGAGGTATCCAAATTCACTGCCGGCGCCAGCTGCATGCCGGCAAAAGCCCCCAAAAGCATGCATATTATCGGAAAGACATAAAGCAAAAAAGCAGCTTTTAATAATGCGTATGTGTCGAAACTGAGCACAACCCGGTCGCCGACCTGCCCGCCGGCGGCATTTATGGCTTGCACTTCCATATCTTCTCCGCCGCTCATGGTGCTGCATGCTCCCCGGGACGAACACCCCTCACAGGCTTTTGTTTTTTGCGTTTTTACCCAGGCAGTGCTGGAATCTATCTTTAAAATTACGCCTTCTTCTGTTGCCATACGGGGAACCTCTACTTGCGCTCAATTAGGATAATAGGCTGTTGTTTCCATATGATAACACTTTTTTTAGGAAAGTCACCTCGTGAATTTCTCATAAATATTTTCAGCTACCTTTTAAGCATTTATACAGGCAATAATCAACCTGCTAAATGTGATGAATTCGCAAAAGTCCAATTCATCAAAGCGATCGAATTTGTTTGCTTGACCGCATTAAAACCCTGGATTAATATCGCAGCTATGAAAAACTATAAGCACAAAGCCGTTGAAGCAGCGCAATTCTTAAAGGGTCATATTGAAAAGCTTCCTAAAATAGGCCTGCTGACCGGCACCGGCCTGGGCGAAAGTGCAGCAGCGCTGGACATATCTATATCTTTTGAGTACAAAGATATCCCCCATTTTCCCGCCACTACGGTGCAAAGTCACTTCGGCAAACTTCTTTTCGGCAGCATACGAGACAAGCCGGTCATTGCCATGCAGGGCCGCTTTCATCTCTACGAAGGCTACTCGCCGCTTGAAGTTACCCTTCCTGTCAGGGTTATGCAGGAGCTGGGTGTTAAAACCCTGATCCTCTCCAATGCCGCCGGCGGACTTAACCCTAAGTTGCAAACAGGGGATCTGATGATCATTGCCGACCACATTAACCTGACCGGTTCAGATCCACTTGCCGGGCCCAATGAAGAGAGCTGGGGCGCCAGATTCCCCGACATGACAGACGCCTACGATAAAAAACTTATAGCTCTTGCGGAAAATGCCGGAGGGGATGCCGGTATCAGATTGCAGCAAGGTGTATATGCCGGACTCCAAGGTCCGTCCCTGGAAACACCGGCCGAAATTCGCTTCTTAAGGACCATTGGTGCCGATGCAGTCGGCTTTTCGACCGTGCAGGAGGTCATCGCGGCGGTCCACGCCGGGATACAGGTCCTGGGCCTGTCAATTATCACCAACGTTCATGACCCGGATGCGCCGGCTCCCGCAGTGGTGGAAGAGATCATTGCCGTGGCCAACGATGCCGCTCCCGGATTGGCAACGATCATCCGCAAAGTCGTTGAAAAAACGGGATAATGGAATGGTAGGTATTTAAAGTGTGATGAATTCGACTTTTTACGAATTCATCATAAGGATAGATGTTACATTAAATCGAAGTCTTCAACGTTCCATCTTGCAATTTTTTCAAAAGCATGCCTGGCCGCCTCCAAAAGTACATCCAGATTAACCGGTTTGGTAAAAAAATCTTCAAAACCAACCTTGCGGCAATCTAAAAGGCTATACAGGTCAACATGGCCGGTTAGAGCATAGATAACGGCAACCGAATTTTGCTTGCGAACCTCCTCGCAAAGCTCCATGCCGTTCTTTCCCGGAAGGTGGAGGTCGAAAAACATAACCATAATGCTTTCTTGCCTCAAAATTTCTATAGCTTTTTCTGCATTTTTAGCCACCCTAACCACATAACCGGCTTTACTGAAAGCACGCTCCAGCATATGCAAAATGGCTTCTTCATCTTCCACAAACAATATTTTTTTCTCTTTTTTCATCTTCTCTTATTAATTCCATATGATATAACTTTTTGCAAGGCCTTTCATGGCATTATTTGACAAATCACAAATATTTGGTCACCCTTAGATAGCGTAGTTGATAGCGCCTTTTTTGAAAAATTCTGAAGCCCGACGATTTTCCAAACCATAACTTATTGAGAAGTTACTTAAAACCTAAAACTTAAAACGTTCGTAAAAAGAGAGTTTTTTCCTTTTTACGACGCCATCAATATTGAGACTTTGCCTTTTCTTGTTTAGATGATATGATTGCAAAATCAGTATATAATTAAAACAAAACATACGAAACCCTAAACCCTGGTGAATTCGATTTTTACGAATTTATCAAACTTATTTAATCGGAGCCTGTGAAATATTTAGCGAATAAGAGATTTTATAACTACAAGTTTGACTTTGAGATCGGATATCTTGTCAAGAGCCCCTGTAAGGAATGCGACGGCAGAAAGATTTTTCCTGAATGTATAGATGAGTGTAATATACTTGACGAAATACATACGGCTTTGTCAGAAGTAGTTTCATGTGCTCGAAACTATTAAGTATATCAATCTATTGGCATGTCAACCACGGAGCATCTTTTGTCAGGTTTTTACGAAATTTCAGAAAAAGATAAAGGTGAGCTCGTTGTTCGCTTTAAAGGGAGAATGGATATTGAGAGTTCAACTTCTATTCTCGATGAACTTCATTCAATGATCGCGCAAAAGTCTCCTGCCTTACTTGCCGTAGACCTTGACAAGGTAACGTATTTTGATGATTTTGGAGCACTTGTTCTGATTGAGTTAAAAAATGCAATGACATCCCGGGATAGCCGTTTCAAAATCATTGGCACCCAAGAACGGATTAAAGACATCCTTGCCCTGGTTGACTTCGATGCATTTGAAAAATGTCTCCTCGTTAAAAGAAAGCACTCAGAAAATATTATCATTCGTCTCGGTGCTGAAACTCTGACTCAAGCATCCAATTTAAAATTTTTGGTTTCTTTTGTCGGTTCTGTCTTCCTTTCCTTTTTGCATGTCTTTCTTCATCCAAAATCGTTGCGTGTGAATGACACCATCGCCTGCATGGAGAAAACCGGTGTTAATGCCCTGCCGATTGTGGGAATGACAAGTTTTCTTCTCGGTCTTGTCATAGCCTTTATGTCATCGCTTCAACTCCAGCAATTCGGTGCCAATATTTATGTTGCTTCGCTGGTTGCAATTGCCATGGTATCAGAACTCGGGCCCATTATGACGGCCATTGTCGTAGCCGGAAGATCAGGTTCCGCTTTTGCCGCTGAAATCGGGACCATGAAAATTTCAGAAGAAATCGACGCCCTGGTCGCCATGGGATTTAATCCTACTCTATTTATCGTAGTTCCCAGGATTATAGCTTCCGTAGTTGTGATACCACTGCTGACGCTTTTTGCAGACCTTTTTGCAATCGCCGGAGGTCTTGTGGTCGGTGTCTTCTTGTTAGATCTGACGGCGAATGCTTATATCAGCCAGACCCTGCAAGCTCTTACACTTTTTGAGGTCTGTTGGGGATTGCTGAAAAGCGTGGTCTTTGCGCTTCTGATCGTCTTAATTGGATGTTTACGGGGGTTCCAGACCAGAGGCGGTGCTGATGCTGTGGGTAATGCCGCCACCTCGGCGGTAGTCAGCAGCATTTTTTTTATTATTCTTTTTGATTCTATTTTTGCCGTAGTTCGCAGTTTCTGGTAATCAGCAGCAGATGATGGAAAAACAAAAGATCATCCGCGTAACAAACCTTAGCGCCCGCTACGATGAAGAGGTTATCCTCGACAATATCAGCCTGGATGTTTTTAAAGGAGAAATTCTCGTGATCCTGGGCGGCAGCGGATGCGGGAAAAGTACGCTGTTAAAACACATGGTTGGATTGTCCGAACCATACGCGGGCCAAGTATATATTGACAATGTCGATATTACTGCATGTAATGATGAGGACTTTCGCAGTACCTTAAGAAAGATCGGTGTTCTGTTTCAGAGTTCGGCCCTTTTCGGTTCAATGACTATTGCCGAAAATGTAGCCCTGCCGATTATGGAATACTCTACACTTTCCAGAGATTCAATCAATAACCTCGTGCGCATGAAACTCTGCATGGTCGATCTTGCCGGGTATGAAAATTATCTGCCTTCCGAGCTGAGCGGAGGCATGAAAAAGAGAGCCGGACTTGCCAGGGCCCTGGCCCTTAACCCTAAGATTTTGTTTCTTGACGAACCCACAGCGGGGTTGGATCCTGTTATGTCGGCTGAAGTAGATGAATTGATCGTTAAACTGAATAAAAACATCGGCACAACCGTGGTAATCGTTACGCATGAACTCGACAGTATTTTTAGTGTTGCGCAGCGGGTGATCATGCTGGATAAACATA
>NZ_JAZFTO010000354.1:0-5707 GCF_036446775.1 Candidatus Desulfatibia sp. | reverse complement strand
AGTTCTTCCATCTCCATCCGGCATGGCGTGCATCCTTCAATATGATGGAGTATCTCCTTGTGCTCGTCAGAGGAAAGCTCAGCGGCCAGAAACGAAAGAATATTGGTTTTTATGTTCTCACAGCTCACGGGTTTCTCCTTCTATTATTTAAACGATTCCGAACCCCAAAAGTAACGCCTGTTTTTTTCACGCACTCAATTTTTTGTAATAGTTCACCGGGGGGGCTAAATATTTGACAGGATAACAGGATGAAAAAACAATCAAGTCTATCCCTGGCCCAGACCTGGATTTACAAGTTTGCATCTTTGGGTCTGGACTATATATTTTACAGCATCCTTAGTATGTTCTATGGAAGTCGCGCCAGGGCGGGCCTGTTATCCTGTCAAAGATAGCTGAACTGTTATCTCTGTCCTTATTATCGCGGAATATCTTTCGGCGTTCGGTACCCCTGATAATGATGTGATGCAACGCTCCAGGAGCGTTTATTCGGACTTTTCGGGCACACACCTTTTATCACAAAAAACAAATTTTACAAACTTATAATTTTATGTCCCCTAGGCTCCCCCTTAAATGCGTTTACCCTGAAGCTGGAAACAATCCTTCTTGACAGAATGTGGGGCTTTAATATATAACTATAAGCACTTAATAGCAGTGGTTATAGTTAATGAATAAGCTTAATTCAGAACGGATAAAGCAGGCTCTTCAACTGCTCGGGGAGCGGTTGGCTCTGGCGAACGTCGGGCCGTATGGCTTGGTTGTGTGTGGCGGTGCTGCGTTGATCTCCTGCGGATTGGTTTCTCGTCGTCAAATGGGATTCAAAGATGTCGCTGAACGAATTTAATTCTGACTTAAGAAAATATCTTGTACACTTCCTTTGGCGCCAATGGGCTCAGCTCGGGTTGGCATCGGCCGGCGTAGAGAAGGAGGACGGGTGGATCATCGACCCGGAAGCCTTATGGCTCTTCAGTGCCACATTCGCCAGATATGATGCACGCCTTTTTGATGAGATACTTGACTGGATTTCGAAAAATGCGGCTTTCATCAATATCCCAAGGCTGAAGTCGCTGGCACGACGGTTCGGCTTTGATGAGATGAATGTTGTAGCGGCCATGGCTGCCGTGGTGCGTCAGAAAAACAGCCGCCTGAACTGGCGATTCTCCATAGCTGAAAAGACAGGCGATGCAACCCCACTGTTCCTTGATGTGTCAGAGGAGCCCTTGCCGGACTTTGGGGCGTACGATGACACATTCCTTCGGTTCGGCTTTAAGCGCGGCAAGCTTGAACTCCGCGGGCTTTCAAGGCAATTTAATGCCGTCATGCCGGCATGTACACTCCTGCGTTTACGCGCCTTTTTCGGTATAAATGCGCGTGCTGAAACTGTCCTGTACCTTCTAACTCACGATATGGCCCATCCGAGCCATATCGCCCGGGAGACCGGATTCTCTCAGAAAAATGTGCAGGACACGCTCGTGGATATGTCTGGTTCCGGGCTTGTGCATCCGGCAAAGCTCGAGGGCCGAATGAAAATGTATTTCATGACAAAGGAGCATAGAGCGCCTTTCCTTTATCGCCCTGAAAATCCACCCCAATGGATAACATGGTCACCTGTTTTCCGCGGGCTGCAAATACTGTCGAACGGTGTGTCGAAGATCTCTTCTCAGCCGATGAGCGAATTGCTGAAGGCGGCGGAATTGCGCCGGCTATTCGGGGAAGTCCAATCAAAGTTTGAGCAGGCGGGCCTTGCCGGGCTCCTGACTCCGGACCGCGGCTCGTCTGATGCGGCCGCCATGGCGAGTTTCCTGTCAGAATTAAAAAAGTTTTTAGGATAATACAACAGGAACGAAATAAAGGTAAAAGGGTCAAGTCCGCTCTCGACTCTTTTCGGTTTCTAATATGAGTCAAGAGCAGACTTGACCCTTAAGATATCCTTGGACTTGAGGATCAATTCTCTGGATTGTTAGATGCTGCCTTCATGCAGTTTTATCAAGCCTGTGAGGTACTTTGCGGTGAAAACTTTAAGCTACCAGAGGTTAAAAAATATATAGCTGTAAAATATCCTCATGAATCGCGATCACTACAGTTGATAGCGCACCATGTATGGCAAATAAGGCATAATTACTTTGGTCATGGGAATGTAAGCAACCACATAACAAATCTTAGTGGCATACAAGAAACATTTAATGCAGCTAAGCAAGTACTTGTTGCTCGGTGGTTATGCAAGCGGCTGCTTGACTTAGATACCAATTCGAATCCATTGGCGCGAGAAATGCGACTTTATCACAAATCAGGTTCAGTCGAATTTACCGGATCAGTGCAGTCATTAACCAATGAATTCTACACAGGATATAGTTACAAAGATGCTCCAGTATCAGATGCAAATGGTAGAACTATTGAAACTGTTGATCTCAGCCAGCAAATCTAACATGTCAGTTCAGGTGACAGCCAGGGCCAAGCCGCTTTCGCCGACTGTCGGAAAATTGAAATAAATCGGTTTTTAAAGCCAGTAGGAATCCTGGCTGCCCCTGACTTCGGCGTTAAGGTTCCGAATAAAAAATGAGCATACAAAAAATTCAAGAAAAATGGCTCCGGTTTACTGCGGAAACGAATGCGCTGGATTTCTTAGAACGAGCGGGAGAATTTATCCAACAGACGGAATCCGACATTAAAGCCTGGAAATGGGTAATTTTATCACTTCATGGAGCTTTGTATGGATTTGCCATCTGTGCATGTAGGAGCACCGACTATGAAAACATCATTCACAGAACAAAAAAAGGTGTAGAACGACTTATTTCTTTTGACGATGCGCTCCGTATTTGCCAGGACAGTGAATGGATGGGGACACTTGGTGGAGGCAAACCATTAGAACCCACGGAAAGCCAACAATATTCGATCAAAATGCTAAAAAAATCTCTCAGAAACAATTTTGAACATTATATCCCAAAAGGTTGGTCGATAGAGATCCACGGACTCCCTATCATCGCAATTGATATTTTGGATATAATTAGGTTCCTTTCCGTTGAAACATTTAGATACCAGCATCTCAATCAAAGCCAACGACGCCGGATTAAATCAATCATCTTTCAAAGCAAAAAGCTGTTGAAGAAGTCCACACTTTATCAAGAGGTTTTAATGGCCCAAGAATCAAAGACCTCGGCTTAACTTTTTTTCAGCGGACTGGTTCCCTCACCGCTTAGAAAGTAAGCGCTTAATAAACCGCACTAAGCATTTAGTTTCAGTTGTTCTGGGCTCAGATACTGTGGAAGCAGGGATTTAAAATCTTCGGTCGACTCAGCAACAGGCAGTTTCTCAAATAGATAGCGCAGATAACTGTAGGGTTCCAGTTCATTGGCCTTGGCTGTTTCAATCAGACTGAAAAGAGCAGCACTTGCCCTGGCACCTTCCGGGTTTCCAGAAAACAGCCAGTTTTTGCGACCCACGACAAATGGCCTAATGGCATTCTCAGCATCATTGTTGTCAGGCTTGGTAAATCCCTGTTCTGTGTATCGAACCAGCCTGTCCCACTGATTCATGGCGTAAGATATGGCCTTGCCAAGCAAACCTTTGGGGGGTGTATGGATTGATTTTTGATTGAGCCACACCCTGAACGATTCAAGGATCGGCAACGCTTTCTCCTGCCGCTCGGTGTAAAGTTCTTCCAGGGTCAGTTCGCGCGTCCTCGCGTCCTTTTCAATTTTATACAACTTCTTTATAAATGTCAGTGCCTTATCTGCCTGGCCTCTTTTCTTTTTAGAGGAAGCTTTGGTGACATCCACAAATTTACGACGCACATGTGCCCAGCATCCCACATGATGGATGCCATCCCAACGGTCAAGAAAACCATAACCTGAGTATCCGTCAGTCTGAACATACCCTTTGTATCCGTGCAAATATGATGCGGCAACATCGCCGGCACGGGTGGCATGATATTTATAGACCAGTGACGGCCTGCCATGTGCACCCCCGCGGAATATCCACATATACGATTTCGACCGCGGCTCAGGCTCATTCAAGACCTTGAGTGTTGTCTCATCAATGTTGATCAATGGACCGGACAAAATTTCATCGTGCAATAAATCCAGCAGCGGCATGCATTTTTCGGCCACTTTCATTGCCCAGCCGCACATCGTGGCCCTGGATAGGTCAACCCCCAGGCGTATGAACTGTTTTTCCTGTCGATAAAATGGCAGGGCATCTACAAATTTGGCTGTCATTACATACGCTAAAAGACCCGGGGTTGCGATGCTTTTGGGTATCAGCTGTGCAGGAACCGGCGCAATCGATACTGCGGGTTCATCGTTTTCGACACCCTCACAGTCTTTGCAGACATATTTTAATCGGATATTCCGGATCACCTGCATGGAGGCAGGTATAATATCAAGCTGTTCGGATACTTCTTCGCCAATACAGCTTTTCTGGCATCCGCAGAAGCAGATCTTTTCTTCATCACTTAAATCGTGAATGACTTCGATGCGAGGCAGGTCAGCAGGTAAGGGCCTTCGACCCCTTTTCTTACGTTTATAGCCGGGAACCTCGACCGTATCTTCGATATCAGAATCCTGGAGTGTATCTTCGGCGGTTTCATCAAAAAGCAGCAGCTGACGCTCATCTGAGTCGCTCTTAATTTTTTCTGATTTTCGACCGAAAAGCTTGTCCTGAAGGAGGCGAATATGTTCTTTTAAAAACTTGATTTCCGATTCATAAAATCGCTCTTTTTTAGCAAATTCATCGACAAGGGAGGCATTGATCTGCTGCAGATCTAAAGTGTCTTTTGATGGCTCACAAACATTTGATATCATGAAATTAACGTAGCACAATCACATCATTTTTGCAAGCTTTTTTTTACAAAATAATCACTTTTTTAACCTAAAAAAGCAGAGAATAGGAAAGCCTTTCATGGGCTTTTTGCTGATTGATTTCTAAGCCGTCTACTAACCACATTAACTCCCTTTGATCAATTTTCATGACCTCTTCACTTGACTCCGGCCATCTGAAAAAATGCTTTTCAAGCCGCTTGCTCCACAGGCAAAACCCATTTCTATCCCAGTATAGAATCTTCAGAATATGTCGCTTTCGATTGCAAAAAACAAACAGATGTCCAGAAAAAGGATCAAGATCCATGCTTTCCTGAACCAGGATCGACAGACCGTTGATTGCCTTTCTCATATCCGTATTGCCTAGCGCAAGGTAGACTCTCGTTTGGGCAGACGGCAATAACATCACATCCGCTCCAAAGCGTGAACCAGCCTTTGAAGCGTCAAAGGAAAAAAACCATCGCCGACTTCAATCCGGTATTGATCATTGAGCACGATACAAAGGGACGCTCTCCCAACTTTAGTGCCGACATCCATTGGCGGTGCTAATGGAACAGGAACAAACGATACTGAATTAACCTTCGCACAGCCTTGCCTTTTCTTCCAGTAGGCAAAAGATCTTGAACTCAACCCGTTCCGGCGGCAATACTCTGCCTGGCTAATATCCGTCTTCTCCCAGGAAGTTATATGCGTTCGCCAGAATGTTCTCTTTTGTTCCAGGGTGTGCTTTGATTTTTCTTTTGTCATAATGAACCTCCATCTTTTATAAATTTCGGTTCAATATGACATGGATGCTTGGCTATGTGAAGATGCGGTTTATTGAGCGCTTACGTTCAAAAAAACCATTTCGCAAGGTGGCGATAGTCGCATCAACCAAGACATTTCCATCTTGGTCA
>NZ_JAZFTO010000353.1:0-2317 GCF_036446775.1 Candidatus Desulfatibia sp. | reverse complement strand
GTGATTTTTACAAGGAGGTTAGTAATCTTTATAGGAATAGCTATCCTTTGAAAAGCGCCATAAAAGAGATAGCCGTTCCTTTTTGTGCAAAACGTCTTTTCTGGGGTAGTTTTTCTTATTTAAAGTTCAGGGCGCTTATGCGCAAATTGAGATATGCCTATAAAATGGAAAGGATTATGCCTGCCGTGACATACTCTTCTCCATCTGTAAACAGTGTTAAAATAAGGGGTGGGACTGAGAAAAATAACTCTGTTTAAGCAAAGTCAATATGTCCCCTTAAGTGCAAAGGGAAAATGTCCCCTTTTGAGGAGGAGCAGGTTTTGAAGCGATATAGACCTGAAAGGCCTCTTTGGCTCTTCCGTGTTGTTTTGCTTTCCTTCTTTTCCAGGATCTCACAGGTTCCCTGAATTCCGTTTGAGGATGTGTTGCAATTTTCTGTTTATCCAACCAGACCGTCCATGTTCCATCGAGGTGCTGTCGGACGAATACTTTTCTTTTGGCATAGCTTCGTCCCTGCTTCCCTGGTGGTACATCGATCATAAGTCCCCCCAGGCGTATGCAATTGTCATTCCCGACCACGGCTTCGTAAGCATAGCAGACCCGATGGTGGACCTGTCGTTTGGAGATGGGGACAAAGAGCGAGCCTTTCTTGCCGGCTTTTTTTGCAAACCGGGCATTATACCGGTCGATATATTCTGTTTTTAGCCATGCATTCGCTGTGTTGATATCCTGGATCCCTTTCTGTCTCATTTCAGCAATCAGGCGATCTTGCAGCACTCCGAAGCGTCGTTCCACTCGGCCTTTGGCCTGGGGCGAATAGGCCGGGATTGACTCGATGCTCAACTCTTCGAGGACCCGGCCCACGTGGGTCGGGAATTGATAGCCCTGGAGTTGTTCTTCCTGACTCCAGTGATCATCCCCTCGGACCAGGGCGGAGTGCCGGTCCTGGTAAATCGATTGAGGGGCCCCATGGCGCCTCAGCATCATTTCCAGGAGACGCAAATATGCTTCTGAGGATTCGGCAGGGATGAACAACGCGGCCAGCAAGGCTCCTGTAGCGTCATCCACAGCCCCCATCAGGCAACAAGGGGGGCTATCCATCCCAAACCAACGATGAGGGCTTCCATCCCATTGAACCATCTCCCCCTTCTGCTCCTTGGCAACACGGCGGCTTCGATGGCGACGAGGCTTTCTCTTGCGCTTGGGAGGCCGCTTCGCTCCTCTAAGAAGTTGCCTCACCGTCTCTCGACTTACAAAAATCTCCTCATTTTCTGCAAGCATCTCCGTATAATGAGTATCATTAAAATCAAAGTATTCTTCCTCGTGAAGACTGAGAATCTTATCTTTGACAGAGCCGGAAAGGGCATTGAAAGAACTTCTCCCTCTATTCCTGTGAACCAGCCCAGCCAAATCCTCCTTTAAAAACCGAGCTTTAATCCGCTTGGCCTGGCGGTCACTCACTCTCATCAAAAACGCCGCATCTTTCAATCTCAAACTCCCTGTAACAACCTCTCGCATCACACGTGCCCGATGGGCTTCCTTCTGACTCAAAATAATGTTCCCCTCCATAAAGGCTTCCTCCTTTGTGGGGGACATTTTAGCATTGCAGATCAAGGGGACATTTTCCCTTTGCTAACACATAAAAAAATCTTTAGTTTGACAAATGATGATATTTGGTGTTAATATTCTTTGTTTTCCTACTCGTTTACATTTGGGAGTGCTTTGAATCCGGGCGAATGAGGAAGTGCACATAAGTATGCAGGAGGGGAAATCATGCGAAAAGCCAACGAGACCGAAATACCCAGGGATTGTGATAAATCCTTCATTGAGAGAACATAAAGGAGGCACATAAAGCTATGGCCAATATTAAAATTGCAATTGTTGGAGTTGGAAACTGCGCCAGTTCTTTAATACAGGGAATCCATTACTACCGGGAAAAGACCCCGCAAAATGCCGTCGGTCTGATGCATTGGGAGATTGGCGGGTACAAGCCGGGCGACATCGAGGTCGTCGCGGCCTTTGATATCGACAAACGCAAAGTCGGCATTGACGTGCATGAGGCCATTTTTTCCGATCCCAACTGTACGGTGATTTTCTGTTCCGACCTCCCCAAATCCGGAGTTACCGTTCAAATGGGAAGGGTCCTGGATGGGTTTTCGGATCACATGGCAAACTATGATGCGAAACGGACCTTTGTTCTGGCCGATGCATTGGAGCCGACCGAAGAAAAAGTTATTAAGATGCTGAAGGATTCCGGCGCCGAAATTATGTTGAATTACCTTCCTGTCGGCTCTGAAGAGGCGACCCGGTTTTATGC
>NZ_JAZFTO010000352.1:0-7800 GCF_036446775.1 Candidatus Desulfatibia sp. | reverse complement strand
TATATACCGCTTATACCGACGTGTTCGTAAAGGATGTTGCCCGGGCCCAAAAATTGACCGATAAGGCATTAGGTTACGCTCTTAAAGCTGTTTGCGTGCGGCGGGCGCAAGCGTGCTCGCTGAAGCGTAAAAATTTTCAGGAGTTTGAGCAAATCATTTCCGCGTTGAAGATTAAGGCTGTGCCGTCACTATATGCGCTGGGGTCGGCCTGGGCCGCCTGGATTCAGGTGCGTCGCCAGGACTGGAACGCGGTTGCCGACATCGCCCGGGTGGAGACTATTATGCAGCGGGTTGTGGTGCTGGATGAATTATATCAAGACGGCGCCGCCCATTTGTATCTGGGGGTACTGTCATCCTTTATTCCGCCGGCTTTGGGCGGCAAGCCGGAAACCGGACGCCGGCACTTTGAGCGTGCTCTTGAAATTTCACATAGCAAAAATTTGATGGTTAAGGTAATGTATGCTCGGCATTATGCCCGCTTGATGTTCCACCGGGATCTGCATGATCGGCTGCTTAACGAGGTGCTTGAGGCCGACCCCGATGTTCCCGGATATGTGCTGGCCAACACCCTGGCACAAAAGCAGGCTCTGGAATTACTTAAAAGCGCCGACGAGTACTTTTAATCAGGAGAGATTGATGCGAATTTCTATGATCCTGCGATGTACCGTTGTTTTTCTAATGATGATGCTTCCCGGCCAGGCATTGGGCATCAGGCTCAAAATCGCCACATTGTCACCGGAGGGGTCCGTCTGGATGCAGAAAATGAGGGAAGGTTCCCAGGAGCTGGCTCGCAGGACCAACAACCGGATTCGGATAAAATTTTATCCCGGCGGCGTCATGGGCGATGATAATACGGTGTTGCGTAAAATCCGCATCGGACAACTCCATGGCGGTGCTGTTATAGGAGGAAGCCTGACAAAGTATTTTAAGGACAGCCAGATTTACGGACTGCCAATGAAATTCAAGTCTTTCGAGGAGATCGATTATGTTCGCCGGCAACTGGACCAGCGCATTATCGACGGCTTCGAGAAGGGTGGGTTTGTGACCTTTGGAATCGCCGAGGGCGGTTTTGCCTATGTAATGGCCACCGTGCCGATCCGAACCGTTGAAGAGATGCGCCGGCAGAAGGTCTGGGTGCCGGATAACGATAAAACCATCCTGGAATCGGTCCAGGCTTTTGGCATAAAGCCGATCCCGTTATCGATTGCCGACGTTCGGGCCGGCCTGCAAACCGGTTTGATCAATACGGTAACCATTCCACCCATCGGCGCCATTGCTTTGCAGTGGCATACCCAGATCAAATACCTAATGGACGAGCCCTTCTTGTATATCTACGGTGTCCTGGCGGTGGCCCGCAAAGTATTTGAAAAACTGTCTTTAGACGATCAGAGGGTCTTTCGCGAAATCATGGGGCGCGTATTTAAGGAGCTCGACCGGCTTAACCGCCAAGACAACGTTAAAGCCAGAGAAGCGCTGCGAAAGCAGGGCATCGAGTTTATCAAGCCGGATGCTGACGATCTGAAACAATGGTACGATAAGGCAGCGGCGATTCCGGAGCGGCTGGTTAAGGCCGGCAAATTATCCCGGGAAATGGTAAACACTCTGGAAAGCCTTCTTGAAGACTATCGTTCCCAGAATGAATGCCAATGAGTAACAACCAACACAAGCCTTTTACAGAACGAGTTCGATCGGTGCTGTATCGGATCGAAGACGGTATTCTGGTGGGGTTGCTTCTATTGATGATCGGCCTGGCGGTGACCCAGATTTTTCTGCGCAATCTGTTCGATTCCGGCATTGTCTGGAGCGATATTCTGGTACGTATTTTGGTGCTCTGGGTCGGTCTGGTGGGGGCCATGGTGGCCAGCCGGCAGGGCAACCACATTAACATTGACATTCTCGATCGCTATTTGCCGGAACGTGCCAAACCGGTGGTCGGCATTGTTGTGCAGCTGTTTACCGCCCTGATTTGTACGGTTGCGGCTTACTTTAGCCTGTTGTTTGTGCAGGTGGAGTATGCCGACGGTGGTACGTTGTTCGCTCAGGTCCCGGCCTGGGTATGTGAATCAATCATACCATTTGCCTTTGCGGTGATTGCCGTTCGATACTTCATGCTGTCATTTGAAAACTTCAAAAATATTTTTGCGCTCCGACCGTGACGATATATATTTTCGCGCTGATATTGATTCTATTAGCCCTCCTGGGTACGCCGCTGTTCGCTGTTATTTTGGCGGTTGCGATGCTCGGTTTTTATTATCTGGATGTCAGCCTGTCGGTGATCGCCATTGAAGTTTACCGTATTGCCGACACGCCGGTCTTACTGGCATTGCCGCTGTTTACGTTTGCCGGTTACATCCTGGCAGAAAGCCGGACCTCACACCGCCTGGTCCGGTTAACCCGGGCATGCTTGTGCTGGATGCCGGGCGGGCTGGCCATTGTAGCGTTCATTGCCTGCGCCTTTTTTACCGCCTTTACCGGTGCTTCGGGCGTCACCATCGTGGCCCTGGGGGCGCTGCTGTATCCGGCATTAATCGAGGCCGGATACCGGGATAAATTCAGCCTCGGCCTGGTGACGACTTCCGGCAGCCTGGGCCTGCTTTTCCCGCCCTCGCTGCCGCTGATTCTTTACGCTATCATCGCCCAACAGATGAACGTCGGCGCAAAGGTCGCCATCAGCGATTTGTTTCTGGCAGGCCTGCTTCCCGGACTGCTGATGGTGGTGCTGCTGTCGTTCTGGAGTTTGTGGGAAAACCGCCAGAACCCCGTCGAGCGTCCGTTATTTTCAGTGCAAGAAGCCAAGAGCGCGCTGCGGGAAGCCGTCTGGGAGATACCGCTGCCGTTTTTCGTGCTGGGTGGAATTTACGGCGGATTTTTTGCCGTATCCGAAGCGGCTGCGGCTACGGCCATGTATGTCCTCGTGGTCGAAGTATTTATCTATAAGGAGATCAGTCTTTCAAAGCTTCCGGCTATTATGCGGGATTCGATGGTAATGGTCGGCGGGATTCTGCTGATACTGGGTGTATCGCTGGCGTCGACCAATTTTCTGATCGATGCCGAAGTGCCCATACGACTGTTTGATGTCATCCAAGCTCATGTCAGCAGTAAAATCGTTTTTTTGATCCTGCTGAACATTCTGTTGCTGATCTTAGGCGCCATTCTGGACATCTTTTCAGCGATAGTCATTATGGTCCCGATCATTCTTCCCGTTGCTATCAATTACGGTGTGGATCCGGTACATTTAGGGATCATTTTTCTGGCCAATATGCAAATCGGGTATATTACGCCGCCGGTGGGCATGAATCTGTTTATCGCCAGCTACCGTTTTGACAAACCAATCATTGAGCTCTACCAGGCGGCGATACCGTTTATGATTGTGCTGCTTGCCGCGGTCCTCATCATTACCTACGTTCCGGCTTTAAGCCTGGTGTTTCTGCAACGATAAAATTTCTTCATGGGCCACACAGCATCTATAATTTCAGAACTCCTGACCTGTATACGTAATTTCAACGTGATATGAAGGTTTAGTCGTAATTTCAGATGCAACAATTTGAACATCGAACATCGAACGTCCAACATCGAATTTTGAATAAGGTATTCTGCCAATTTATAAACTGGCGGAGCGAAGCGATTTCATCATTCGATGTTCAATGTTCGATGTTCGATGTTCGACGTTCATCTTTTATATGCTCTCGAGGTGTGGACTCTTCATTAAAATATGTTGAATCTGAATTTACAACCTAACCCTTATAAAAACCTAAAAACAGTCTTGGGGATGACGCCTGCAAAGTCAATGAAATTGACGGCAAAATGCGCCAGCATAATTGCGGGAAGAGAATGCGTTCTCAAATATAGAGTCATGAAAACAGCACCAATGGCCGACGTTACTATTACTTGGTGTAATCCTCCGCTCCAGTGGATGAACCCAAAAGCAACAGAAGAAATTCCGATGATGATAAAGGAGTTGCGGGTATAACGAACAAGCAAGGTATGCAGGTACCCTCGAAAAACGAGTTCTTCAAATATCCCCACCATCAAAAGCCCGGCGGTGAGATCAATCCACTTCCACGGAGGATTTTCGATTGTGGGCATGCCTTTTAAAGGGGCATAACCGGGAAACCGGTTCATGATCATGTATCCGTTTTGGTCGATGAACGTACCCACCAGGGTACCAATGAGAAATACGGTTACAAAAGGAATCACCTGCTGGGAAGTAAGGCCGAATTCAAAAGGCTGCATTTTCTTTGCGCGGATTAACCAAAACACAACCGAGAAAGGAAAGATTTTTACGACAGTATAGTCTATCAATAGCCACAAGCGCCAATCTTTTATGAAAATATTTGAAAAATCATTCAGGTAAAACGGCACAGAGAGTAGCACCATGACCAGGAGATAACGTCTATTTTTTTCTGTCGAGAACGCTGCATAATCAATCTTGTATCTTTCAAAAACGTGCCTTTTCTCCATTCCTCCTCTTAAAAAAAGTACGATTGAATACCCACTGCCGGCCCCGACAATCAGCGCCAACACCCCAAATGCAAAAGACCATGCCAGCCATTCGGGTAAAAACGTTTGCAAGCTTTCACCGATTATTTCACCTGCAAAAGCGGCCAGGCCTAAACTGAAAGACCATGAGACAACTGAAGGAACAACATCATTAGATGAGGCCTTGTCAAAGCCGGTTCTCATCGCGAAAGCAGCCGCAGTTCCTCCAAGTGCTCCGAAGATGGCAAAGCTGTAAAAAGTGATAACTGTCATTTTATATGACGTTCCCATTGTTAGAAACAGTGGAGTTACGGCCCCCGCACAACTCAAGGCCAATACCAGCGAGAGTGATAGGCCTCGTTCCGGGGAAATCTTTGCTCCGGCTGATTTAATGGTCAGGTAATGCGACAAACCGCCTGCAAATCCGAATATTCCCATAGTAGTTTGAGCTGCAAACATATTGGAGAGTCCCAAAAATTGTGTAGAAAACACTCCGGTAACTCCAAGCAAGGCAGAAGCTAACCACCCCACTGTTGAGCGATAAAGGATGGCAACAGTGCTCGGTGCTTCCGCTGTTGCATTGTCTTTTGGAATAAGCACGGTTTTATTTTAAATCCGGGTCAGCTATCTTCAGCTCGGTAACGATGGCCCCAATAGTTGATAATATCGAAAAAAGAAATACGCGCCACAGACAATTTGCTGCAATACCGCCGGCTGAAATAGCACTGTTTGGGTTCAGCAATACGACCAGTGCAGTATAAAGCACTCCGGCGACCGCACCGCAGGCAGCCGCCCCGACAAACCGTTTACCCAGCTCCGCTCCACCGCAGCCCAATGTCACCAGGCCGCCGCAAACCAGCGGGAGGAGCAGCGCCGGCCACCAAATCGCCGCCAGGCCCGGAAGCATTCCGGCAGTTTTCAAGTAAACAAAATCCGCCATTACCAATATTCCCGCCATAAGGAATGCATACAAACCGATGTGCCAATATCGCCTTGCCAGCGATACCCGCAGCTTCATGCGCTTGGTGATGCGGCGCCGGATGGTCAACGGCCAGTTGTAAAACATGCAAAACACCCAGTGTTCCAGCAGCGCACCGCTTTCACCAAACACGGGGATAAAGTGTACGGTTTCATTGGCCCAATGTACCGCCATAAATCGCGCCAGCACCGGGTAGCGATAGGTCATCTGAATCGGAAATGCAAGATAACCGATATACTTAAAAAACCCTAAAAACACGGCGATATTGTAGTCTTTGAAATTGCGTTCACTGATGACCAGGTACAGCACATAAAGGCCTCGTACCAAAGAGCCCGGGGAAATCGGTACGACTTGAAACAATGCGATAATTCCCAGGCCTATTCCCCAAGCCTGAGCTCGCGGCATCTCCGGATGCATGGTAACATAAATAATTACAACCAGCACGGACACAATCTGGGTCACCGGCAGCGTGCAGACATGTACAGCCAGGTTTTTCAAGTATTTCTGGATAAAAGGTTCATCAATCCGGGAAAGGATAATGCCGGCGTCGTCAGCGCTTAAAATATGTTTTTTGCGGCCTTCGGTCACCATGTCACGTAGCCACTGCTCACGCAGCTCGGGGTCAAAATACAGCCGGATCGGCCGTATAAATAGATAATGCAGGCGCTCTTTTGCATATTGCCAATCGGTCGTTAATCGGTGCAAACCAACCGGGAGCAGCGACACTGCAAAATGACTCCAAAACCGCCTGGACGATCGCGCTACTTCTAAAGCATTGTCAGCATCAACCCGGCTTTCCCGGTGCCAGAGAATAACTTTTTCAGCCATTTTGCCCTTGAATGTCCGTCTTAAATAGTTCCAGCTCGAAAACATTCCGGTGTAGTGCCTGCGCCAATCCGCCCGTCCCAAAAGCCGCCGAAGGAAAGTACCTAATAGCGGTATCAGGCCCATTAAAAAAAAGAGTATTGTCAAACCTCTGCTGCGCTCAAGCTTTTGAGCCCATTCATTATCGACGACATTCTGTACCTGCCACCCGGTCACGGCGCTTTTGAGTATCGTCGACCACAGCGTCCGGCTGTATAACAGGCGCAGGTGGTTGTGGGTTATATCAGGCACCGAGTCTCTGTAAATCCGTTCCGACGCTTTCAGTTCATCCAGCATCCCGCGCATATCCGCAAAATCATCGCTATGGGCGTCAATAAACCGCTCTAATTTGCTCAGGCTGCCCCGATCAAACTGCACCAGACTGCCCCGGCCAAATCCCAGGAAAATAAGCTTAATGTCCGCGGGGCTCATCGGTAAAAACGGAAGCAGTGCAAGCCCGGCGCGGAAATCGACCGCAACCAACCCGTCGGCCGGGTTATTTCCGGCATTACTTCGTTTCAAACAATTAGGCTGACTTTTGCATGTATACCACTCGTACTGGCGGGCGAACTCATGTCCTCCCATAGCATGCAACAGCTTAACAAACCGGTGCATAAATTCATACTTGGCGCGATATTCCGGTGAACCGAGCTGTGAGGTATCCGGCGCTTTCCCTTGGCGCCACTGCTCCAAAAAGTCGAGGCGATCATCAATCTCAAGGCGCCAGTTACGTCCGTCTATCCATTCACTAAGCTCGCCGCAGCTTCCCAGAGTGTGATCCACAAACGTTGCATAAATATCTACAACCGCTTTTTCATCGCCAAATCGAATCCCGGCCCCGCGCCGGATTAATTTTTGCCAGAGTGCCCCGGCTCTAGCGGCCGCCGGATTGACCTGCAATTGAAAGGGCCCCTGGAAACCCACCCAGTAGAGCGTATTACGAAACAGCCTAGAAAACCCCGACAACGGAATCAGAATTTTCATGGCATAAATTCCGTTGACCTCAAGCCCTTCCATGGGACCATCCGGAGTCTCAATTTGCACTATCCTTACCCGGTAAACCTGTCCGGCAAAACCTCCGCCGACAAACTTCTCAACAACCGCACGAATCCTGCCTTGATTTTTTCCGCCGACTTCTCTTACATCATAAACAAGTTCAGTGCCTGCATCATACTGCGCAACTCGCATGGGCCGGTGCAACCCAGCGCTTCGAAATTCATCTTCTAGTTTTTTACAAACTTCAACAGAGTATTCTATCGTCATTTCTTAAACCGTGCGATCACGCCCAAGGCGGATAAAACGCGTGTTTTAAGTTCCGCTTTGTAGAATCGCGAATCTATTTTATAACTGGTTGATTTGATAAGGATTATATTTGATCAAATATCCAGCGAGTATAGAAACATGCTGCGCGCGTGTCAAGTAATAGATGCTTGTTTATTTCTGTACCATATTGCTGTATAATAATCTCAACTTTTGGC
>NZ_JAZFTO010000351.1:0-2462 GCF_036446775.1 Candidatus Desulfatibia sp. | reverse complement strand
ATAATCTTCCTCCTGCCAAGGATTAAGGCCACGATAAGTCTTGCCTTTCTTCTTTATCTTATTGCACGCCGGAGATACCACCTCTTTGAGTTTTTCTTCTACCTGACAGGACGCCAAAGCATCGGCATAACTGTGTTGCCTCTGATGGAATTGGACAAATCCTTAAACTCTGTTACTCTGTGACAAACAATTTTGAAAGGATTTGTAGTAATGAAAAAACGGAGACAATTTCAAGCAGTAGAGAAGGTTAATATTATCCGACAGCACTTGCTCGAAAAGAGACCCATCTCAGACCTTTGCGATGAGTATGACATCAAACCGACCCAGTTCTATCAGTGGCAGAAAATGTTTTTTGAAAATGGTGCCACTGCCTTTGAAACAAAAAAAACAACGGAACAAAGGCTTCGTCAACAGAAAATGTTTTTGCTTGAAACAAAGCTGGCTCATAAGGACCAGGTCATTGCGGAGATCATGGAAGCGCATATCAAACTAAAAAAAAAGAATGGGTTACTATAAATGCGGCCTGGGCTGAGCCGGATATCAGAGATGACGTTGTCGATTGCATCTTGGGATGGAATGAACAAACAGGCATCAGCCTAAGAGGACTTATACGCTGGCTTGGGATTTCACGGAGCAAGTTCTATCAGTGGAAAGATCGTTATGGCAAAGTCAATCTGCATAACGGAAAACAGTCCCGAGATTACTGGATTCAACCGTGGGAAATAGAGGCTATTGTGACGTATTACAAGAAGCATCCCGATAACGGCTATCGACGGATCACCTATATGATGATGGATGACAATGTGGTGGCCGTCAGTCCCGCTACGGTCTACCGAATACTCAAAAAGAACAATCTCTTAATGCCGTGGAATCCCAAGGCCGGCAGTAAAGGAACGGGCTTTAAGCAGCCCACGGGGCCTCACAAGCACTGGCACACGGACATTTCTTACATCAATATTGACGGTACATTTTATTATTTATCCACAATTCTCGATGGCTATAGTCGATACATTGTTCACTGGGAAATCCGAAAACAAATGACCGAACAAGATGTTGAAACGATTATTCAACGTGCCCGTGAGAAGTTTCCGGATGCAAAGCCGCGTATTATCAGTGACAATGGCCCTCAGTATATTGCTAAGGACTTTAAGAGTTTTATCAAGACATGTGGCATGACGCATGTCCGAACCAGTCCGTATTATCCACAGAGTAATGGAAAAGTTGAACGTTGGCATAAGACTATCAAATCTGAATGTATTCGCAAGGGAGTCCCTTTATCATTAGAGGATGCTCAGCGTATTGTCACGACCTATGTGGGACAGTATAATACGAAACGTCTTCATAGTGCCATTGGGTATATTGCGCCGAAGGACAAGCTTGAGGGCCGTGCTGAGGTTATCCATGCTGAGCGTGACGCCAAGTTAGAAGCGGCTCGTGAAAATCGTAAGGCACGTGCGAAAGCTGTAAAACAGCCAGCATAGAAAAAAGCACCTTGACAAATAATCAAGAAGTTGCTATATTGACAATCGGTCAGTGAAACGAATGTAAGCTCTGCTGAGGAGCAACTTACTAGGGATAGTTGACTGAGTATGATAAATCATACGCTGGCAGTGAGTAATTCATATGCTCACTGCCATTGAATAGGCTAGTTTTTCCAGTATGATTTGGATTACTCGTATGCCTCAGAAAACCTAATAGAATAGCATCGCGCAGCGATTCAAATTAAGTGTGTGCTCCTCTTTTTAGGAGCATATAAGAAATGGACGTTGTCCAAGTTCCGCTGAACCAGCACATATCACAGAGTTGAAGGACGCCAGAAAGTACGCAGAAGGAAGAGGATTGCGAATCGATGTCAAAAACTCCACCGATATCGAAAACATAAAAAAGCTGGTGGAGATAAAGATCAATAACTAATGAAAGGAATTTGAGATGTTTTCTTACGATATTAGAAAACTCAAGTGTTTGCTTGTTTTTGTTGTGGTGATTTGTGTGTTTTGCTCAATTGCGGCAGCGGGATTTCCGGAGTTTGAGTATCACCTGATCGATCGGATCGGTAAAAGTATGGGGCAGAGTTCCCTGGTGGATGTTGACAAGGACGGCGACCTGGACTGGATTACGGGCTGCAATGGCGGGATGATATGGTGGTTCGAGTACAAAGCACCGGATGACTGGGTCCGGCATACCATCGGACAAAACGTCCTGACGGAGGTTGGCGGCACGGCGTTCGATGTGGATGGTGATGGATGGATCGATCAGATTTCAGGCGGGACCTGGTTCCGTAATACCGGCAAACCTCGCGAAGAGAAATTTGTAAGGTACTTGAATGGGGTGATCGAAAAATCGCATGACAACGTCGCCGCGGATATGGACGGAGATGGCAAGCTCGACATCGTCGCCATGAGCGATCGTAGCGCTTTGTACTGGTTCAAGATTCCCGCCGATCCGACGAAGCAGTGGCAAGG
>NZ_JAZFTO010000350.1:0-3435 GCF_036446775.1 Candidatus Desulfatibia sp. | reverse complement strand
CGAAATAGATTTCAAGCCCGCCGCTTTCAACCTAAGCAACGTGCTGGCGCGAAGGCCGGAAGAATACCACCAAAAGATTATCGATGCGTTGTCCGGCAAGAAGGCGGACGAAGGTGAAATCCTTTCGATTCACGACAGGGTAAGATTCAAGGACGAAAACCTCGACAAAAAGCTGGTGTTCGACAGATACCCCAGAAGGTCTTTCCTCGATCATTTTTATTCCAAGATGCCCGGCGTGGAGGATATGCGCGCAGAAAAGGCAACCGATATTTCCGGCCTTACGGAGGCGCGTTACGAAACCGTTTCGGCAAAGGAGGGAAAAAACCAGGCGACGCTTGTTTTTGCGGCGCGGGGAACGGTAGGCGCAAACGAAAAGAAGGTAAAAGTCCAAAAAAAATTCAAGGTAAGCTCTAAAAAGCCCGAAGTAAGATGCGAATATATTTTGGAAAAGCTCGGCGGCGGCAAGCTGGATTTCGTGTTCGGCGTCGAATGGAACTTTACCCTTTTGGCCGAGGACTCGCCGGACAGGTACATAACGCTGGACGGAAAAAAATACGCTATGAACTCTGTCGGCGAAGATTCGGGCGTCGATAAATGGTCGATTACGGACGAGTGGTTCCGTTTCGGCGCGGCTTTTAAATCTTCAAATCCCGTTACGCTTTTGCACTTCCCGGTGGAAACTGTTTCGCAGTCTGAAGACGGTTTTCAGTCCAACTACCAGGGAACGGCTTTTATCGCCCTGCAAAGGTTTCGATTCCCCCCAAAGGAAAGTTCAAAACCGTATTCAGCCTGAGCCTGAAAACCGTTCAGCCCAAATAAATACTTTTACTATTGCCGTTCCCGGACCGGAAGTTGCCGTGCCGAAAGAGATGTTTGAAACGATACTAAACCACATTGGAAGGCTGAGGCTTGAAGCGACGTAAATTTATTTCAGGCAAAAAGGCATTGGCTTACCTATACGTAAACGTAAGCAAGTTGCGTCCTGAATGGGGGAAAAACTTGTTTTTATGTGGATTGGCTTAAATTTTTCGCCGTAAAGATGCAAAAATGTCTTAATTTATACCTATGAGGTAAAATTTGATTGACACTTTTTAACGGGAATGGTAGCATTATTTCAACAAAAAGGGGGAGAAATGACGCCAAATGGGAATTCTCGGGTTAGAAAGAAAGGCAAATAGAATACCCGTGAAGAAATCATCAACGGTTGCAATGATTTTTCTTTGTCTTACTTTAGCCATACTTTCTGGCTGCGCTACTACCCCTCAAGTACCAGCTGCTCAGCTTATGGCAGAATGGAATTCCAGGCTTCCAGATGGATTCAAAGCTCAACTGGGAGTGGCTAGACGTGCAGCGGAGGCATACCATGCAATTGTAGACACCCCTATCAAACAACTACAAACAGAGTCCGGTGCACAACAAGCTGGTGATTTAGTTACTGCTGCTCGAGACAAATATCGTCAGTGGCAAAGCTATGGAAATTATCACGTAGCCCTTCCTGACCGTTCGCTGTGGTATTCTATCCACCGAGCGGGAAGCAGCGGTTACACCCATGGGTTCAGGGCACGCTTTGGTTCAATCACATACGACAGCGGCACGCCAGGGAACAAAGGAAGTGTCCTTGAGGCCGTGATGAACCTCGGCAATAGTGGAAGTTTGCCTCCCAACGCAGGGGTGATCGCGAGCTCGAGAGGTAAAGTGATATTTTTAGGAAGACACCGAGATGAGAGAAACTGGCAAACGATGCAGCCATTCAAGGACATCATGGAGGGGGATCGTATTGCTGACATACCTGCATTGATTGGAAGAATCAAACGTTGAATGTCGGATAAAGAAACTCCCATTTCTAAAATAGCAATTGTGAATGGGTGGATTAGCGTCCCCTTTTTTCATTTTTTAGAAAAAAATAAATGAAAATAGGGTTGTCATGAGTTATAATTTATAGAAGCATAATGATTACTATTATCGAAGAAAAACAGGATACTTTAAATAAGTTGTGCGCAAAATACCGTATAAAGCGTCTAGAGTTGTTCGGTTCTGCCGCTTCTGATGAAAACTTTAGTATTGGGCCAAGCGATCTCGACTTCCTGGTGGAGTTTCTTCCACTCGAAGGCGGCGGGTATTTTGACGCTTATTTCGGGTTTCTTGAAGAATTACAGGATTTGTTTGAAAAACATATTGACCTTGTAACTATAAATTCCATTAAAAATCCATACTTCCTGCAATCGGTAAATAAAAGCCGAAAGTTGCTTTATGCGGCTTGAAACAAAAAAGCTTTTACAAGATATAATTCAAGCGGCAAATTTAATTTTTGATTTTTCCTGCGGCAAAACGCGCCCGGATTATAAAAACGACGCCTTATTACGCTCTGGCATAGAGCGTCAGTTTGAAATCATCGGCGAAGCTTTAAGCAGGCTTTCGAAAATGGATCCCGACATCTTGTCGAAAATCACCGGTTATAGAAAAATCATAGACTTCCGTAACGTGTTAATTCATGGTTATGATGCCGTTGACGAACAGTTGGTATGGGAAGCGGTTCAAAACAAGCTTCCGACGCTTTTGCAAGAGACAAAGACTCTCTTAAATGAAGGGGAACAACAAGTAAAAACCTGACTCCTACATTCAACCGGCAGTTTTTCGAAAATTAAGTATAGTGTCCCCGGAATTTGGTAATATTACCGGATGAAAAAGTTAAACACGCGGCAAAGGGGCTTCGATAAAAAAATCCGGCCCCTTGTGAACCGTTTCGAAACGTCGTCGGATGCGAAAATAAGGAACGCCGTTGCGCGCATCCTTAAAAACGTGCAAACAAACGGCGACAACGCCCTTTTTAAATACACCAAAAGATTCGACCGGCTCGACCTTACCCCGAAAAATGTTCGTATAACGGAAAAACATTTTAAGAACGCTTCCGACGATCTATCGCCCAAACTGAAAAGCGCCATAAAGACGGCATATAAAAACATAAATAGTTTCCACAAAAAGCAGGTTGAAAAAAGCTGGTTCGTGAAAAAGGGAAGCTCTAGGCTGGGCCAGCTTATACGCCCCATCGAAAGGGTCGGCCTTTACGTTCCCGGCGGCACGGCGTCGTACCCCTCGTCGGTTTTGATGAACGCAATACCGGCGCGCGTTGCCGGAGTGAAAGAGATAATAATTTGTTCCCCCGCGCCCGGCGGGATAATAAACTCCGCCGTCCTTTACGCCGCATCACTTTGCGGGGTAAAGGATTTCTACGCGGTCGGCGGGGCGCAGGCCGTCGCGGCGATGGCGTTCGGAACGAAATCCATAAAGCGCGTCGACAAAATCGTCGGCCCCGGCAACGCTTACGTGGCGGAAGCGAAACGCGCCGTCTTCGGTATGGTGGATATAGACATGATCGCCGGCCCCAGCGAAATATGCATAATCGCCGACTCGGGCGCAAATCCCGCGTGGTGCGCC
>NZ_JAZFTO010000349.1:0-9629 GCF_036446775.1 Candidatus Desulfatibia sp. | reverse complement strand
CCTTTGAACCCTACTGGTACTTGTAATATTCCTTAAACCAGTCAACAAACTGTTTGATGCCAATATCAAGAGAGGTCCGCGGTTTAAAGCCGACAGCTTCCGTCATATCATTGATATCGGCATAGGTTGCAATCACGTCACCCGGCTGAAGATCAAGAAATTCTTTTTTAGCCTGGCGGCCCAGGGCATCTTCGATGGCCGCAATAAAATCCATTAACTCAACCGGATTATTGTTTCCGATATTATAAATTTTATAGCAGGTATACGATGTGCCGGGGTCCGGATTGTCGCCGCTCCAGGTTGGATTCGGTTCCGGGCGTTGACCCATTACCCTTACAACCCCCTCTATGATATCGTCGATGTAGGTAAAATCACGCTGCATTCGGCCGTGATTAAATACTTTTATCGATTGTTCTTCCAGAATGGCCCTGGTAAAAAGAAAAAGGGCCATGTCAGGTCGTCCCCAGGGACCGTAAACCGTAAAAAATCGAAGGCCGGTGCAGGCAAGTCCGAACAGGTGGCTGTAAGTGTGTGCCATGAGTTCATTTGTTTTTTTTGTAGCGGCATACAGGGATAAAGGGTGATCAACATTGTGGTGAACGGAAAAAGGCATTTTGGTATTGGCCCCGTAAACAGAGCTGGATGAGGCAAATACCAGATGCTGAATATCGTTGTACCGGCAGCATTCCAGAATATTAACAAAGCCTACAATGTTGGCGTCAACATAAGCTTGCGGATTTTCAAGTGAATACCTGACACCGGCCTGGGCGGCCAGGTTAACAACAACATCAAATTGTGTATCGCCAAAAATCTTCTCCAAAGCCTTTTTGTCGGAAAGATCGATTTTGGAAAAGGAAAAGTTCTCAAAAGGTGTCAGCTTGTCAAGACGGGCTGCTTTGAGACGGACATCATAGTATGGATTGAGGTTGTCTATACCGGTAACATAACAGCCATTTTGTAAAAGGCGCTTTGACAGGTGATAACCGATAAAGCCGGCCGCGCCGGTGACCAATACTTTGGTGAATTTAAATTTCATTTATTATCACCTTGTAAGCTCCGTCGAAAAATAATATTCAAAGGTCTCTTTAAGACCTTTTTCAAAGGAATACTCCGGTTTAAATCCAAAAACTTCTTGAGCACCGCTGATATCGGCCACAGACTCGCGAATCTCTCCGGGTCTTGACGGTTCATACTCCGGACTGATCTTTTTACCGGCCAGCTTACTGATCATTTCCCATAACTCATTGATGCAAAGAGTTTTTCCTGTACCGATATTAAATGTTTTCCCGCCGGCTTTATGCGCATTTGCCGCCAATAGGTTGGCTCTGACAACATCTTTTACATATACAAAATCCCGGTACTGATTGCCATCCCCGTAAATAACGGGAGTTGAGTCAACGGCAGCTTTGGTCATAAAAATCGACATGACCCCGGAGTATGGGGATGATGGGTCCTGTCTTGGCCCGTAAACATTAAAATAGCGCAGACAAACCGTTTCAAGTTTGTAAAGGTCATGATAAAGACGGGCATATAACTCTGCAGTAAGCTTTTGCACAGCATAAGGGCTTTGCGGTTTTGGGTTCATCTTTTCATGCTTCGGCAATTCCGGGTCGTCGCCGTAAACTGCACATGAGCCGGCAATCACGACGCGTTTGACATTGTTTTTGCGGGCGGCTTCAAGAACAAAAAGTGTCCCCATTGCGTTTATCGTGGCGGATTCAACCGGATTTGCCACTGTCTGAGGAACCGATACCACGGCGGCCTGGTGGAATATTATATCGCAGTCTGCGGCCGCCTGCATTAATAATTCTTGGTCCCGAATATCACCTTGATAAAAAGTAATATGCTCTGTAACATGCTCTATGTTTGACAGACTGCCGGTCGAAAGGTCATCAATCACCCTAACTTCACACCCCTGAGAAATCAAGGCATCAACAAGATGAGATCCGATAAACCCTGCGCCGCCGGTTACCAGTGCTTTGTTGCATTCAAAATTCATTTTGCCCCAGCGTTGTATGAACAACATGTCTGGTATTTTAAACAGGTAAAGCTGCCTTTTCTATCCTGGTTTAAAGAAGCTAATATATACATCAGTCAGTTTTACTTTGTCAAATTGATACGCCTACTTGCATAGAAATTGTTATAAAATCTCAGATCATGTTCAAGGACAAGTTGAGCTTTGCCAAATCCCGATATTAGGAATTGCGACGGCGAAAAGAAAAGTCCCGCTGGTAACGGAATGCGCATTTTGAGTGGGAGTGCAATTCCGCCAAAGTCGGGATGCAGTGGATGGGGTTTCAAAGTAGCTTCTTAGCGGTCATAAGGAATCGCTTGCATTTTTTAACATGGTTATCTCCTTTTGCCTTTTCAGAACATATTGGTGAAGCGCTTCAACTTCATCCTCTTCAATTTCACGAAATTGGCAATGACAAACATTTTGATCGTCTACGGTATTGATTTCCAAAACAGGCGCCAAAGTTACATTTTGATGCGGCAGCAGCAATTCTATTGCCTGAGTGTCTCCGCTTTTAAAACCCTTGTTCTTAAACGCAAGACCGCCGGCGCCAATATTGACCACCTGTACCTTTTCTCCACCGAATTCAAAGACTATGGGAGCATTTGCGGACGGGGAGACCCTGTAGGATAAACGCCTGTCATTGGATTTGAAAGAAAATATCTCAGAATTATTTTGTTTCTCTTTCCAGAACAAATTCAACCCTCCTGTTAATCGCCCTATTTTCGGCGGAATTGTTGGCAACCAAAGGGAGAAAATCGCCATAACCGGTAGCCGTGAGACGCATAGGGTTAACCTCGCCATCGATGAAATACTTCAGAACTGTGGTGGCCCGGATGGCAGATAGTTCCCAATTTGAAGCAAATTGGGCCGTGGAAATAGGGGTGTTATCCGTATGTCCTTTGATATTTACATCGAATTCTACGTAATCTTGTATAATGCTGATTATTTTATCTAAAATCGGTTTTGCATCGTCGTTCAGTTGGGCGGCACCGGAGTTAAAGAGGACTTTGCCCCTAATTTGAATGTATATCTTGCCTTCGGATATTTGGGCTATGATATATTTACCCAGTTTCTTTTCTTGGATCAAATCATCAATATCACCCAACAGCTCATGTTCTCTGGTTCTTAGCCCTGACAAATCCGCCAGACTGATTTTCTGGTCAAGCTGTTCAGGCACCTTAACGATTTCCAGAAGACCAATTCCAGGCTTCTCTTCACCAAGACTAACCTGAATAGAAGCTAAAACGGTTTTGAACTTTAATAGATTTAGGGATGATATGGCATACATTAAAATAAAAAAGACCAGCAGCAGGGTCATCAGATCGGCATATGTTACAATCCAAATGGCTTGCTCTTCATCTTCTAATATATCTAAAATTTCAAGTTTGCTTTGGTCCATGTTATTTTGTCCTCATAGATGATAACGATCTTCGCTTTGCCGCCGGTATAAAGGATGATAGTCTCTCGTAAACAATGATAGGGTTGTTGTTGTCAAGAATACCGATCGCTCCTTCAAAAACAATTTCAAGATTTATCACCTCATAAACAGTTCTGGCTTTGAGTTTTCCGGCAATGGGCAGGCAGAACAGCGTGGAGAGTAAAGAACCATAAAAGGTTGTCAGTATGGCGATGGCCATTGAGGGTCCGATTTGGGAAGGATCCTGAAGCTTGCTTAACATTTGGATAAGGCCGATCAATGTCCCGAGCATGCCAAAGGCGGGTGAATACATTCCCATTTTGCGGAATATGTCCTGAACGATAAAGTGTCTCATTTTTAATGATTCAATTTCGGTTCTCAAAGCCGATCTTATGGTCTCCTCTTCAGAGCCGTCGGCAATAAGTGCGCAGGCCTTTTTTAAAAAACGTGATTTTGTCTTTATGTTGCTTAGCCCGAGTATGCCCTGCCGCCGGCTTATTTCGGACAACTTAATCATAGTCGCAACCATGCTGTTGGGATCCTTTTTGTCCACGGTAAAAGCAAAATATGCCGCCCTAAACGCCGTCACAACGTCTTTAAATTGAAAGGTTAGCAGGGTAGTAGAGACCGTACCCCCCAGCACAATCATCAATCCCGGAATATTCCAAAAATTATGAATATCTCCCGCAATGAATATGGCGGCTATAATGAGAAATATACCGGAAATACTTCCGACAACAGACCCTAAATCCATAAGCTATAACTATCCCCCTACAGTATCGCCAACCTGGTCAACATACTCTGTGATTTCATCCATAATCTGTGCAATTTCATCTATCTGAACGCCTACTACCTCCAAAGAATTGTCAGAGATATCAAGTGTAATTCCGTCGATATCCATACCGGTCGCTTCAGTAATCTGGTCCGCAACATGCACAATATGGGCCAGCTTATTGCTCATAAGGCGCGCGGGTTGATGATGGTAGTGGATAGCGACAGTGATTGATTTCGGGAAATTCCATTTTTTACAGACTATAGCGGCTATTTCGGCGTGTTCGAATCCGAGAATCTCTTTTTCAGCTTCCAGGAAAGTCTGTTGGCCGTCGTACATAAATTCCTGGAAAGCCTCTTTGCGCTCATAAACATATTCGTCTAATATGAGTTTGCCCACATCATGAATAAGTCCAGCCGAAAAGGCATCCTCGGCCAGGGCAGGATATTTCCTGCCTGCAATGATTTTTGCCCCAAAGGCAACGCCAATGGAATGCCGCCATAGAGATTGGGCCGGAAGTTCATATCCAAGCAAGGCTTTTTTGAAGAGAGAGGAAGCACCGGCTATTGTAATGAGTTCAGACAGGCTTTTCATTCCGATAATAACCGTCGCACCCTGTATCGATGATACCTTTTTTACGCGGCCATAGTAAGATGAATTGGCAATTTTGAGAATTTTGACGGCAAACGCCTGGTCGTTAATGATTAATCTTTCTAAATCCTTAAAGCTGGAATTGGGATCTGCAATAACCGCGCGGGCCTTGTGCAAGATATTAGGCATGGACGGAAGGTTGTCCACAGTTCCCAGGATAGTCTTTTTTAACGGCCTGTTTTTAAGTAGCTTATCGGGCATTTTAGTAAAGAATCCACGGCCATAGGACGTGGCTTTGGTTTGCCCCCATAGGGGGCTTATGGTCTTTGCCATTCATAGACTTTTATGGAGTGGTGGAGTAATGGAGGAAGATCATTAGAAATTCTTAGACAATCAGGTAGTCTATGTTGCAATTACAATCGAATGACTATTGAATGACAACCAAGCAAATTTTCAACACTCCAATACTCCATTACTCCTTGTACCAGTCTTCAGGCAAAGCCGTCAGACTCTGACCACGCCCATAGGACGTGGTTTTTTAAGCCGAAATAGATCTACTAACCGGTAAATATCATTGGTCTTTGTCAGTTATCAGCATTTATATTTAGCAATTAGTGTGCCAGAAATATAGTTGCTCCCGGTGTGGTCGGCAGATATACCGATTTTAAGGACTTTAACCTGCTTGAATTGCAAGGCTTAATTGATATTTAACGAGATAGATAAGGGGGTTGTAGAAAGTAAATAAACCCTAATAGAGGTTGTAAATAAGAGGAAATTTTGACGTATTCGTCTATTTATTGACGATAATGGTTATTTTTGACATTAATCTATTTATATTGTATGGCAAACCACAAATTACAGCCTGACACCTGAAACGTGATGAATTCAATTTTTTACGAATTTATCAACATTGTCAGACACCCATTGAGCGTTTTTTTCTCAATTGAAGTTGTAGTAACAAAAGGAGTTGCAATGAGCAAAAGTCTGATAGAAAAGATTGGCACTTTAAAAAGAAAGCTGAACGCAATTATCCTGGCCCACAACTACCAACGCCCGGAAGTACAGGATATTGCTGATTATACCGGTGACTCTCTTGAATTGAGCCGCAAGGCTGCTAAAACCGACGCTGACGTAATTGTCTTTTGCGGAGTACACTTTATGGCAGAGACCGCCAAGATTCTTTCCCCTCAAAAGACCGTGCTGCTTCCCGACGAGAATGCCGGCTGCCCCATGGCCGACATGATCACTGCGGAGCAATTGGCGCAGGAAAAAAAGAAGTATCCCGGCGTTCAAGTGGTCTGCTATGTCAACTCCAGCGCCGCGGTCAAGGCGGGTTCCGACATTTGCTGCACGTCTGCAAATGCGGTCGAGGTGGTCCAGGCCATGGATGCGGACCGGCCCGTTCTCTTTGTTCCGGACCAGTATCTGGGCCTCTTTGTCATGCGTACCTCGGGCAGGGAGATGCACTTTTGGCCCGGATACTGCCCCACTCATATGAAAATCGGAGTAAACGATATTGCCGGACAAAAGCAGCGTTATCCGGACGCTAAAATTGTGGTGCATCCCGAGTGCCGCCCCGATGTGATCGATGCTGCCGACGAGGCCCTGAGTACCGGAGGGATAATTCGCTATGCGCGAGCATACAAGAAAAAAACTTTAATTGTTGGAACAGAGACCGGCATTCTTCATCGACTTGGCAAAGAGAATCCAGCAGTGGAATATGTGCCTGTTACCGAGCGGGGGCTGTGCCCCAATATGAAGCGCATCACTTTGGAAAAGATCCTCTGGGCTATGGAGGAGCTAAAACCCCGGATTGAAATCCCGGAAGATATAAGGCAACAGGCTCTTTCAGCCGTGGAAAGGATGTTGGCGTTGTAATCGCAGCAAAGTATGTCTCAACTGAAAGCAATTAAACAAAACCCCATGTATCGCTTCCTTATGGTACTTACTATTACTTCAACCATAGGGCTTCAGACATGGCGCACATTATTCGATAATTTTGCTGTAAGAGTTGCCGGCCTGGATGGAAATCACATCGGTGTGATTCAATCTGTGCGTGAAATCCCCGGCTTTTTAGCATTACTTGCCATTTTTGCCATAATGCTGATTAAAGAACATCGCCTGTCAGCATTATCTATCGTGGTTCTTGGAATTGGCGTGGCAATAACCGGCCTCTTTCCATCTTATTCCGGCCTTCTATTTACCACCCTTATCATGAGTTTCGGGTTCCACTATTATGAAACTACCAATCAATCGTTAACGCTTCAATACTTTGACAAACAAACTTCCCCATGGGTTTTCGGCAAATTGCGCAGCCTGGCTGCCGCCTCGAATATCGCAATAGGCATCACCATCTATTTCATCGCACCCATCTTGACCTTTGCACAAATTTACCTGCTCATCGGAGGTTTTATTATAGCTGCCGGCTGCTGGGGTTTTTCTCAAAATCCGGTTGACCGCAATATTGTTCCCCAGCACAAAAAAATGATTCTCCGTAAAAAATATTGGCTTTATTATTTTCTCACTTTTATGTCGGGCGCCCGGCGCCAGATTTTTATAGCATTTGCAGTCTTTCTGTTAGTCAAAAAATTTCAATTCACGGTTCAGGAAGTTACCATCCTTTTCGTGATCAACAATCTGGCCAACTATTTTTTGAGTCCTCTCATCGGCAAAAGTATCATCCGCTTTGGAGAAAGAAAGATACTCTCCTTAGAATATTTCAGCCTGATTTTCATTTTCCTGGCTTATGCCACTGTGGAATCAAAAACACTCGTAGCAATACTTTATATTCTTGACCACATCTTTTTTAATTTTGCCATTGCCATTCGCACTTATTTTCAAAAAGTGGGAGACCCCAGGGATATCGCACCGAGTATGGCTGTAGGTTTTACTTTCAACCATATTGCAGCAGTTTTACTTCCTGCTATAGGGGGACTGCTGTGGATCGTTGATTACCGTATCCCCTTTGTATGTGGTGCGATTTTGAGTATAGTTTCCCTGGTCGCTGTGCAGCAAATTAAGGTACCTTGAAATCAAATTTACAAAAAGCTTCACTTTCCACTGACCTCGAATGCTCACAACACATTTAATTTCTTGACACAATCGATGCATTGTGTGTAATTTTAGGAATGAAATCAAATCTTATCTTTTTATTCCTGCTCTTAACAATACCTGTTGGATTTGTTGATGCAGCCCATGCCGACACTCAATATGTCTCTGACATGCTGGTACTTACAATCCGTGATAACCCGGACAAGGATGCAAATATATTAGGGACTCTAAAAACCGCCGACCCGGTAGAAGTGCTTGAAGTGGGTGACCGTTTTATGAGAATACGCACGCAAGCGGGGCTGGAAGGATGGGTTCAAAAGAATTTTATAAGCGCAGGTAAGCCCAAAGCTGTAATTATTAAAAAGATGAAAAATGAAATAAGCCAATTAAAGGCAAAGATTAAAAAATTTGAAAAGAATCGAGATGCTGACCTAAATAAAATTAGGGCTGGCAGGCAGGATGATAAATTAAAAATTGAACAGCTCACCGAGAAATACAACACTCTCCTCAAAGGATCTAATAAAAAGATAGCCGCACTGACAGGTGAACATGACCAGCTAAAGGCAATCAAGACCGAGTTAAATATCGAAGTTGATAACCTTAAAAAAGATCTTGATAGTCATCCAAAAACAAAAAGGATCCAATTTTTCCTCACCGGAGCTGGAGTGCTTCTTTTAGGGTTTTTTCTTGGTTCATCCTCGAAAAGAAAAAAATCTTATTATAGATAATCTGCCACTTACGAAGCCGTCAAAATTAAAAAAAATAAAAAGAATCTAAAGTTATTCATAATCTTTCCGATATACATAAAGAAAATAATTTTTTAGCTCAAGGGCAAACCTTCTGAAAGGATGGGACGCAAAGTTGCCGATCTAAGTCCATTTAAATTGGATAAGATAGCGGAATTGCAAAGCAAATTTTCGAATACCCGCCTTCCCTTTGGAAGCGGGTTTTTTAGTTTGGAAACAAAATAGGAATGACAGACGCTTTAAAAAAAAGGAGAAAAAATATGGTGAACTCCATCAATAACACTTTGCAGAGTTTGGATCGGACAGAAGCTCGAAATCCGGCCCGAAAAAATGCTTCAAAAACCTTGGATAAAACCACCGGGAACCCCGAACAGGTTAATGCTGGCAATGCCGAAACTGCTATCGATCAAACAGACAAGGTGGAAATTACACGTACGCGTTCGGGAGCCATGGGATCTAATAAGGCTGCTCTTGCAGACCATGATGAGGCTGTTAAGTTGCTTGAAGATATCAAGGCAAGTATCTATAAGGAAGCTGAAGCTCAAAATCAAAACCCGTCGCAGGTGCACAATCTAAACAATGAAACCCTGGCTGGAGTATTATGACAGTTGGTTTTGAAACCAGTTCAAGACTAAATAAAATACAGGATGACGCATGCAGACGTTTATAGAAGCTTTTCCTATTAGCAAAGAAACTGGACAAATTCTGCTTCAAGTATGCAAAAAGTATAATATCAGACACGAAAAAGAAATCGTGGATATTTATAGACATAGACCAGATCTGTTTTTTGAAGAAAAAAGTTTTTCAAAAGAATGTTATCCCCTCGACCTTTCCCGTAAACATCAGATTCACCGGGACCGGCTGAAGCCCTGGGTTTCGGTGTACGGCGGCAAGTTCACCAGTTGTGTTTCGGTAGCCGAAAAAGTTGAGAAACAGGTCCGGGACCTGGTGGCGCCCAGCGGGCGGACGTTACCCGTCCAGCCGTTCACGCCCGCCGAGGTGGAGTGGGACAGCTATCCCGGATTACAGGAGAAA
>NZ_JAZFTO010000348.1:0-3218 GCF_036446775.1 Candidatus Desulfatibia sp. | reverse complement strand
TCCCTGATCATCGGGTTCCTGAATTTCGAGTGTGCTGAACCCCCCGGCATTCAAATCCTCAACAGCTCTCAGTCGTGTTGGGTTGGAGAACTGGTTGCCGGCTCCCCAGCCTGTAATATATGTTTTATCATGATATTGAGTATTATATCTCCCGCAATTATTCAGTGTAACTATCAGGTTTTCCCCGACATTTAGACCTCATCATTACGATAGTTCAGGGAATCACTCTAGAACTTCTCGCCGGGTTTGATCGTAACCGGTTTAATGTGTCTTATTGCTTTGAGCATAAACAGCAACAGGGCACCGGATCCAGTGATAATCAAAAAGTCCGGCAGCATCCGTGTCTGGCCGATCAATTGAATAATGTCTTGTTCCCAAAAAGCGTTTGAACGGGCATGCCAGAACCCGTACTTAATATTGTCCAGGACCTGCAGTATGCCAATCGGCAGTAATGTTCCGGCAAACATAATAATAAGCCCGATGTTTGTCCCCCAGAACGTGATCTTTATGTAACGCTCATCCCAGCCCTTTTCAGTCACCAGACCTCTCATGGAAAAAAGGAGCAGTCCGATGGATAACATCCCGTATGTCCCGAACAGAGCGGTGTGCCCGTGATTAACGGTCAAGTAGGTGGCATGTTCATAATAATTAATAATCGGCGTGGTAATCGACAACCCCATAACTCCTCCTCCGAGAAATTCCCATATGACAGAGGCCATCAGGAACATCAACGGATAACGGTAGGGAAAACTGCTGCCGGCTGTGACAAGTGCTTTCTGGCTATGCCAAACACCGGCCAAAAGCAGCAAAATCGGAACCGGTTCCAAAGCGGAAGTCGTAGAACCCAGGGCTAACCAGAACGAAGGCTCACCAAACCAGTAATAATGATGGCCAACTCCGATAATACCTGCACCGAGGGCAAGACCCACGGTCAAGTAAACGGTGCGAAGCCCGTTCTTCAGTTCTACCAGTCCCAGATTAACCATCACAAAAACAATAGCCGCTGCTGCAAAGAATTCAAAGGCCCCTTCAACCCATGTATGAACTACCCACCATCGCCAGAAGTCTGCGATAGTCAAATGGGAATCAGGGTTGTAAAGAAGACCGAAAGAAAAAAAGCCGACAACGGCAACGCCGGAATAAGCCAAAAAATGAGGTAATCCCCATTTATCCTGTCCTGCTGCAAAATGGTCTTTCAAAGCCCGTACAACCAAAAAGAGCCAAATTACTAATCCTGCCAGCAGAAGGATCTGCCACAGTCGGCCCAGTTCAAGGTATTCCCATCCCTGATGTCCCAGCCAGAACCAGTTCTTATCGATAAGCCCTTTTATGCCAAGCACTTCACCGGTAAGGCTTCCAACGACTATAACGAGCAGAGCCACAAAAAGAATATCGACCAGCAATCCCTGTCCAACCGGCTCTTTACCGCCAACTCGCGGAGCAACAAACAGCGTCATACCCATCCATGTTACCGAGATCCAGAATATGGCCAGCTGCAGATGCCACGTTTTCACCCAGTTATATGGTATGAACTTTGCAACAGAATCAAATCCATAGAAAGAATCAGGATGAACCGTATAATGGGCCATTAACCCGCCCATATTTACCTGCAGAAAAAAAAGAGCGGCGACAACCAGAAAATATTTAACCACTTTTTTCTGACTGGAAGAAATGCTTCCAGCTGCAAGCGCCAGGGCCGGTTCAGGCTTAAAAGGAAGTGCTCCCTGGTTGAATTTGTATCTATGAAATATATAGATCATCAGTCCGAGACCAAGACCAAATATAACCAGAGAGATGGCTGACCAGATTATGGATTTTCCCGAGACGAAATTTCCAACATCCGGGTCGTGGGGCCAGTTGTTGGTATAGGTATGATTATCCCCGGGCCTGATGGTTCCTGCACACCAGGATGTCCAGAAAAAAAAGTCTGCCAGATTCCGACGTTCCTGAGGATTCTTTATGGTGCCGGCACGTATGGGGCCTCTTTTGTCTCCAAGGTTAAACAAGTCGCTGTAAAATTTTCGGTTCTCAAGAAGGGCATATTCCTGGAGCGGGGAAAGAGTCAGGGTGTCTGTGGCTTTATCGTATCGGTTTGTCTTGATCTGCTTGATAACCACTGCGTCCACAGACCCTTTTGTTTCGGTCGAAAGTGTTGAATAAGGCTTATCGAATTTATCCTTGGCCATTTTTTCACGCATATTGAGCCCCATATTATGCAGGGCCTGGGCGGTGAAATCGGGCCCCCTGTAAGTACCATGGCCCCATACACTTCCAAGATCCATCAGACCGTATTTCTGCCAGACCTGCTGACCGGCCATTATCTGTTCCTTTCCGGTCAACAGGTTTCCTTCCTCAGAAATGACCTTTTTCGGATAGGGAGGAAGGTCTTGTGCAGTATAGTAGTATCCAATAAGAGCAACAATTATGGCACCAAAAATTGCAGTCAGGAAATAAATTTTAAGCCTTAAACTAATCATGCATTACCCCCTTTTTTTTAAACAGGTTTTCCATATCTCTATAGTTATGATTAATATCATCATCTGTTTGTCATCTTAATGAAAGGTAAATAACTTCTCGTACACAAATCTATGCTAGAAGTATATATTCCATATGGAATCTTTTCCAGTAGTCCTTGAAGCGTCGATCTCCTGTCAACTCTGCAAGTTTCACTGCCACGTCTGCCATGATTAAGGAAAGATCTGTTTGGGCAGGAGAAGCATTCCCGCGCCTGCCACTCCCGACGCCAATAATTTACGTCTTGTTATTTTCATAATCGCCTCCCCCGAATATTGATGAATTCGTAAAAAGTCGTCATACCCGCGAAAGCGGGTATCCAGGAAACATGTAACTACTTGAAAAGACTGGATTCCCGTTTTCACGGGAATGACAAAAAACTGCTTTTCAGGATTTATTACGAGTTTGTCAAAATTTATTAGATCTTTTTTTTATTTTTTTAATTTGGTTTCAGGCTGCATTTCATTTTAAAAGGGACTGAATCGTCATAGATTTAAATTTTTTGTTCACATAATCACCAATCTCTCCTATTTCTTTCTTTTAATGGACACCTTTTAAAATCGGGGCAGATGTCCTTTTTCAGGTAAAGCTAATTTAAATTCAACTTTATATCTTATCTGAAGAAATTACTATGATTTAAATCATAATGATGAATCACTACTGTCCGGTTAATTTTTTAGTTTCATAAATCTATACGACTTCAA
>NZ_JAZFTO010000347.1:0-2784 GCF_036446775.1 Candidatus Desulfatibia sp. | reverse complement strand
TATTACAACAAACACAGAGTTCTGACGGACGATCCCTTGCTGTCACACGGCCGGCTTTATCTGGTTACGGCGGTTCAGAAGGTCATCCGCAACGGCCTTACCCTTCTGGGGGTATCTGCCCCGGAAAAAATGTGATTTTTGTATTTTTCACCGCAAAGCCGCAGAGATCGCGGAGGATTTTAAAAACATTTTTCCCTTGCCGTTGACCCCGCTTGTAGCGGGACAAGGACGCCGGCAAAGGAAAAGCGCTATCATTTATTTGCTACTGAATTTTAATGTACCTCTTATGCGTGATGGTATTGTCCGAATTGTAAACGAACTAGAGGAATAGTCCCGCAAGGCTGAACCTTTTTGTTTTCCGCCCTCCCTGCCCTGTGGAATGCGAAGCTTATTCCTCTGGGGTCAGCGGAAAACAAAAATAATTATTCTCTGCGTCCTCTGCGGCTTTGCGGTGAACTATAAAAATCAATGACTTGCTGATGAGTAAAAAAGGAAAAGGCACTCCAAAGAAAAAGTCTGCACCTGTGCAAACCCGCAAAGGGCGTGCCTTGTGGATAGGTTTGTTTTTTTTTGCCTGCGGCTGGATGTTTGTCCTCGGCATCCTGGTGGGAAGAGGGACTGCCCCTGTTCAGTTTGATACAAAAAAACTTCAAGAAGAACTGGCCTCCTTAAAGGCTGCGGTTATTAAAAGAGAACGCCTCAGATTCAAAATCGATCCGGATGCTGCCGGGCACAGGACGGATATGGATTTTTACGAAGGACTCAAAAAGTCCGAGCGTGGTGCCGAGCATAAAAAAAAACAGCTTCAGGTTGCATCAAAACAAAACAAAAAATCTTTGCCTACAACAGCTGATCTAGAAAGAAAAAATAGAGACACTCGCGAAAAGGTCAATGCCGTTGATTCGTCTCGCAAGGGACCGCCGTCAGAGTCCGGCTCCGGAGCTGAAATTGGAAAAAAAATTACAATCCAGGTTGCTGCATTAAGAGATCCTAAGGTTGCCGACAGAATGGTGGCAAGACTAAAAGATAAGTGGTATCCTGCTTACAGAACTGTGGCAGAGATTCCGGGAAAAGGTGTCTGGTACAGGGTAAGAATCGGGTCTTTTAGAAGGAAGGCCGAAGCCCAAAGCACTCTGGAACGCTTAAAAAAAGACAAAATTGATGCAATCCTCCTTCCACAGTAACCAAGTGGAATAATAGAAAATATAATCACGAAAGCCCGAAAGTACGAAAACACGAAAAAAATTATGGATGGTGATAACAATTTCAGAAAAATCAACGCTGTAGCGATTGATAGGGAAAGATCATACCTTAAGGCAACTGGCTTGAAGACAGGTTTATTGCTGAATTTTGCCAAACCCAAGTTAGAGATAAAACGAGTGGTCAACTAATTTTAGTTCTTTATACTTTCGCGTTTTCGTACTTTCGTGTTTTCGTGATAAGCTTATTTATTTCAGGACTAGGGAGATGTTATGAAGATTACTAAAGAAGAGGTCATGCATGTGGCGAATCTTGCGCGTCTTGATATGGACGAGGCTTCCATTGACAAGTTCGCCCGCCAGATTGGAACTATTTTGGAATATGTTGAAGTATTAAATCGTGTTGACACACAAGGTGTGACGCCGACCTCGCACGCGATTTCTCTGACCAACGTCTTTCGGGAAGACCGGGAAAAGAAAGCTTTGGAAAGAGACAAGGCGCTTGCCAACGCCCCTCAAAAAGAGGATGGGAATTTTGTCGTTCCCAAAATAATAATTTAACTGGATACTGGATGCTGGATTCAGGGAATAAAAAATTATGCAACTGTATGAACTGACCATCCATGAAGCCCACAGGCTCTTAAAAGGCCAAGAGATATCGGCGCAGGAATTGACCCGTGCCGTTCTTGATCGTATCGATGCGCTTGATGATAAGGTGGGCGCCTATATTACCGTAGCGCGCGAAACGGCCATGGGTCAGGCCGAGCTTGCCGATCAGGTAATTTCGCAGGGAAACATTTTGCCCCTTACCGGCATTCCTCTGGCACTCAAGGACCTTATGTGCACACAGGGTTTGCGGACAACCTGCGGTTCCAAGATTCTTGAAAATTTTGTTCCGCCTTATGATGCCACGGTGGTAAAAAAATTTAAAAAAGAAGGTGCCGTGATTGTCGGCAAAATGAATATGGACGAATTTGCCATGGGCTCCTCCACCGAGAATTCAGGACTACAGCCTACTTACAACCCCTGGGACTTGACGCGTATCCCCGGAGGCTCCAGCGGAGGCTCTGCGGCGGCGATAGCAGCGGATATGTGTATCGGGGCCTTAGGTTCGGATACCGGCGGTTCCATACGTCAGCCGGCGTCCCACTGCGGTGTGGTTGGAATGAAACCCACCTACGGCAGGGTTTCCCGCTTCGGTCTGGTGGCTTTTGCTTCGTCCCTGGACCAGATCGGCCCGCTGACAAAAGATGTTACAGATTGTGCCGTTTTAATGAATGTTATTTGCGGATACGATTCACAGGACTCTACCTCCGTGCCGCTGGATGTTCCGGATTATACTTCTTTTCTTGAAGACGGCCTAAAAGGGATGACTGTCGGAATCCCCAGGGAATACAGCACCGCCCAGGGGCTGCACCCTGATGTTTCCGAAGCGGTGCAGCGTGCCGTAAAAACAATTGAAGACCTGGGGGCCGCATGCGTGGAAGTCTCTTTGCCGCATACGGAATACGCGGTGGCGGCCTATTATGTGATTGCACCCGCGGAAGCCAGTTCAAATCTTGCCCGTTATGACGGTGTCAAGTAC
>NZ_JAZFTO010000346.1:0-16764 GCF_036446775.1 Candidatus Desulfatibia sp. | reverse complement strand
TTTATAAGTCATAAGGGGTCAGACTCTCAAAACCCTGGTCGGTGACCAGAATCGTCTGTTCAAACTGGGCCGAAAGCGATCCATCCTTGGTGACGGCCGTCCACTTATCTTCCAGGATAGTAAGGTGTCGTGCTCCCAGATTGATCATGGGTTCAATGGTAAAAACCATGCCCGGAACCAGGGTAACTCCCTCGCCCCGGCGTCCGAAATGAGGAACCTGGGGCGCTTCATGAAAATCAAACCCTACTCCATGGCCCACAAACTCCCTGACCACCGAACATCCCCGGCTTTCAGCATACTCTTGAATAGCCCACCCGATGTCTCCAATGGTGCTGCCGGGCTTTATCGCCGACATACTCCGCTTGAGACCCTCACGGGCCACCTCCACGATCTTTTGGGCCTCAGGTCCGGGCGTTCCCACAAAAAATGTTTTGTTGGCATCAGCGTAATAGCCGTCCAAGATCGGAGTTACGTCTACATTCACAATATCCCCGTCTTTTAAAATGCGCTGTCCGGGAATGCCGTGACAAATCACCTCATTCACGGAAACGCACACGCTCTTTGGAAAACCCCGATAATTCAAAGGAGCGGGAATGGCACCGTTTTTAAGGGTGAATTTATGAACCAGGGTGTTAATCTCATCCGTGGTTATTCCGGGCCGGATTTCAGCTTCTACCATATCGAGAGTTTCCAGGACCAGCTGCCCGGCGCTGCGAATGCTTTCAATATCCGCCGGCTCTTTGAGTCGAATCTTGTATTTTTCAGCATACAATCTCTTCAGTTCGGCAGGCTCCAGCTCAATGTTGCCCAGGCAGCATTTCTTATATTTGCGCCCGCTGCCGCAGGGGCAGGGAGCATTGCGCCCCACTTTTAAATTTCTGTTTTTCATATTACAGAAAATAATAGGAAACTGGTGCCAGGTCAACAGATTATTGAATCCTCCAGTTTGCATATCAAGTCCTAAGTATCTTAACGTATTGAGATTTAGAATAATTTATTTCTTGTAATTTTCAATGAGATTAATAATAGTAAATATATTGAGGTAAGGTGTCATGATCGCAATAGAAGCTATAATGAATCAGGTTCTTCAGAACTGCAACATTGCTGATTCGCAGCATGCCGGCTTATATTCCATCTGCGGCTTGGCCCTGCGCCTCAGGGATCTGTACAAGTGGGAAAACGGCCTTGATCCGTGGGTTGAAAAGGATTCTGCCGAGGTTCTTGAATGGATTGGGGCTAAAGAGCAAAAGTGGGAAGAGCTGGCTGAAAAAGGTTTCAATGCCATAACAATCATGGGCAATAAATACGATCCGTTCGATACTAGTGGTATCGATGCCTTTCAAGAATTTACGCATACGCGCCACTGGGACCTGGTCATTAAAGCCACAGCTGAAGGTTTCAATACCGCCAGATATCATGCTGAAGCGATTAGTGATATCTTTCAAAAAGGTATGCAAAAAAATGATAAGCAATGGATTGAAAATGAGATAGCAATGCGTCTTTTAAGGCCTTTGGGGGTGACCTGAACACCTCAAGTTAGTTCGCATCGCTCACAATTGGAATTGTGCAATACCGGAATAATTGGTTTAAAGGGATTCTAACTAATTATTAAAAAATGATTTTTTATCCACTTTTTTACCCAATATTCCATTACTCCAACATTCCATTATTCCATGACTCTCGCAAAGGAGGTGTCTATCATGTCCAAACGTTATAATCTTGTCTTTGACGGCAGTATTGTGGAAGGGGAAAACATCGAAAAGGTTAAAAAAAATACAAGGACTGCCGACGGGGCCTTGATCCTTACAAATATCGAATCGGTTCCGGGCAAAAAAATCGTAGAGCATTTTGGTTTAGTATCGGGCAGCACCATCAGAGCCAAACATATCGGCCGGGATCTTATGGCCAGTTTAAAAAACATCATTGGCGGTGAACTGAAAGGATATACCGAACTTTTAAATGACTCACGCCGGCAGGCTGTTGACCGTATGATAGACCAGGCGCAACAACTGGGGGCCAACGCCATCGTCAATATTCGCTTTTCAACATCGTCCGTGGCCCAGGGTGCCGCCGAGCTGTACGCATACGGGACGGCCGTGCGAGTTGAGTAAAAGGAGGTCGCCATGAATGATCTTACTATAATTATCACTTTAATTGCCATCGGTTATATTGCCGGGACCTGGGCTGAAAAACGGCATTACCGCTCCATAGAAAAAAGGGAAAGAGAGTTCCTTGACCTGCCGACAGTAAGTATAAAAAATGTCAACATCGATGATGCTAAGGTAAAAAAAGCTGAAATTGTTTACGGGGGTGCCGTAATCTCCGTTGACTACTTTAAACGCATACTTGCCGGTCTGCGAAACATTTTTGGCGGTGCCGTTAAATCCTACGAAAGCCTGATTGATCGGGCCCGGCGGGAGGCGCTTCTGCGTATGAAAGCAATGGCTCCCGATGCAACCATGATCATCAATGTTCGTATAGAAACATCAACCATCGGAAGAAAATCACACAAAAAAAGCGTGGCGTGCCTTGAAGCGTTTGCCTATGGAACCGCTATTTATTTAGAGGAATAGCATGAAATATACGGCCAGAATGCCTGAAACCAACGTAAATGTGACGCCGACATCGCCGCTGAGGGAATTTTTCGTACTTTTGTCAGGGGTAATTGCTATTATTGTGGGTATCTATCTGTTGTTGGGCCTGGCCCTAAACATTATCGTGCCACGCATCCCCATGACCTTTGAACGCAAGATGGCAGGTCCCTTTATCAACTCAATGGCCTCGGTGGATAGATCGTCTGAAAAAGCCCAAACAGTACAAAAGCTCTTAGATGTAATCCAGGGGCGCTACGCCAAGCTTCCGTACACATTTACCGTCTATCTGCAGGAGAGTCCCCGGGTCAATGCGGTTGCATTGCCTGGAGGAAATATAGTTGTTTTTTCAGGACTTTTAGAAAAAGTAGAATCTGAAAATGAATTGGCCTTTATTCTGGCGCACGAAATGGGACATTATGTGAACCGGGATCATCTAAAAGGGCTCGGCCGCGTTTTGGTTTTTATAATGATTTCGGCCGTGCTGTTAGGGCCCGACAGCAGTGTCGGCAACTTACTGGCCCAATCTCTTAATATTACTGAAATGGCGTTTTCCCGCAACCAGGAAACACTGGCGGATGAGTTTGCCCTCAATGCACTGCACAGCACCTATGGGCATGTGGGCGGTAGCGCTGACTTTTTTATAAAATTAAGCAAAGAAGTAAATGCCGGCCTTGGGGGACATTACTTCTCCACCCACCCGGAGAACCTGAAACGGATAGCACATCTGAAAAACTACAGCCGCATACACGGATTTGCCGAAAAATTACTCCGGAACATACCGGCGATAATCAATAAAAAAAGACCCGCTTAAGCTGAATGCCGGTGTAAACCATTCCTGCTATTATCATCAACCGAGTCGTCCTTTGTAATTTTGCCGTCACTTTCGGTTTCATTGTTGTCAAGTTTACGCTTGCCTCTCAGCAGCTTCTTCTTTTCATCGGGCGTACGGGTATCATATTCAATATTCGGCATTTACATTCCTCCTTTGATATAATCCCGGATTATTTCCCTGATCTTTTCAGCCGGGGCCTTATCTTCTCTGCCTTGGCATAACTCTTCAAAACGTTGCCACATTTCAGGTTCAATTTCCAGTAACACGATTTCTATGTTTTCTGTTTTCGAGCTTTCAGGTTCTTCACTTTTGGGCTTGGCAGCTCCCATCGTTGCTTTGGGGGTCTTCTGCGCTTCAGGTTCGGTTTCAGCATCCGTAAATTTAAAATACACGTGCAGTTGGTCGCCATACCGGATGAGGTTCCCAATTTCTGACGGATTCATCCCGGTAGTATCTCCGTCCAGCAGTTCAATCGTTCCTACCCGGGCCATATCCAGAATCGTTTTATCAAAGACTTTTCTAATCGTCTGTGTTTTTTCTCTGACTTTATCGATTCTGTAATACTCCGATCTGCCCAACTTTGCAACAGCCTGGTTGATTTTATACTCAGCTTTCTTTCTCACCTTGCTCCTCGACGGCTGCTTTTTATCACTTTATTTATGCTCATCAAATGTGTTGTTTTGTAACTTCTCTATAACCTTGGAGAAAAGGACCATTTATGGATGGACACTAGTTAGTGTCCATCCATAAATAAATTTAAGCACTAAGTAGTTTCCAATTCAGAAATGAGCAATTTTTTCGATGAGCAAGGCCGCACAAGGGTTTTCGCCCGAGGCGTACTTTAGTACGTCGAGGGCGGAAACCCGCGGAGAACGCCGCTCATCGGAAAAATAGCCATTTATGGATGGAAACTTATTAGCCGCCCAGATATGCCTTCTTGACATCGGGGTTGGCCAGCAGGTCAGCGGATTCTCCTTCCAGAACAATGTTCCCGCTCTCCAATACATAGCCGCGCCGGGCGAATTGCAGAGCCATGCGCGCATTCTGTTCCACAAGCAGAATGGTGGTTCCTTCCCGATTGAGTTCCTGCAGCGCTTTAAACACGCTTATCATCAACAGAGGAGCCAGGCCCATGGACGGCTCATCCAGAAGCATGATTTTACGGCCGCTCATGAACGCTCTGCCGATAGCAAGCATCTGCTGCTCTCCTCCGCTCAGCGTTCCGGACTTCTGCGTTTTACGCTCTTCCAAACGCGGAAAGATCGCAAACACCTGCTCAAAATCCTGCTTGATCTTTTTGGTGTCCTTTCTAGCAAACGTGGCCAGCTTCAGATTCTCCATAACCGTCAGATTGCCAAACAGACGTCTTCCTTCGGGGACATGGGAGATACCGAACTTGCTGACCACTTTGTCCGCTGGATATTGAAGCAAGTCGTTTCCCATGAAGGTCATCTTGGTTCCGGGTTCAACGCGGATCAGTCGGGAAATCGCTCGCAAGGTCGTGCTCTTGCCGGCACCGTTGGCACCGATGATGCACACGATCTCGCCTTCATCGATTTGGAAGCTTACACCGTGAAGTGCCCTAATATTACCATATGACACGCGCAAGTTTTCCACTGACAGCAACATTAGAACACAACCTCTTTGCCCAAATAAGCATCAATTACTTTGGGGTCGTTTTGGATTTCTTCCGGAGTGCCTTCGGCAATAACCCGACCAAAGTCCAGGGTCTGGATGACTTCGCAGAGTTCCATAACCACTTTCAATCTGTGCTCGATGAGAAAAATGGCCAGCCCCAGATCTTGGTGGACATGGCTAATAATCTCCATCATCTGGATCAGTTCTTCCGGGTTCATACCAGCGGTGGGTTCATCCAGAAACAGTACCTTGGGTTCAACCGCCAATGCCCGGGCTATTTCAACTCTTCTCTGATCGCCGTATGGCAGATTGGTCACAACCTGATCTGCCAGATGGTCGACTCCCACAATCTTCAAAAGGCCATAAGCTTTTTCCGCAATCTCCGCTTCTTCCCTGTGTCGCTTGGGCGTGCCGAAAAAAGCCCCTATCAGGCCATAGCTGATTTTGGAGTAACGGGCCATTTTGACATGCTCCAGGACGGTCATATGCCGCCACAGTTGCAGGTTTTGGAAGGTTCTGCCGATACCCATGGAAGCGATTCTGTGAGGTTGGAGGCCGGTAATTTTTTTTCCCCCCAGATAGATGTCGCCTTCGGTGGGCTTATAGATACCGGTAATAAGATTGAAGATAGTGGTTTTGCCTGCTCCATTGGGTCCGATCAAAGCTCTGATCTGGCCGGCCTCTATCTCCAGATCATAAGTGTTGACAGCCCGCAAGCCACCAAAGTCGTGGCTCATTTTTTCAACCCGAAGCAACGGCATTCTAAACCTCTTATTCTATCCGTCTATATCGTTGAAGATACTAAAATTTACGTCAAGTTTTTAAACCACAATTCGCTACAAAATATCACAAGATACTGGATACTTGTTTCTGGATACTGGATGTAATAGGGAATTTGTGTTTTTGTGAATCAAGTATCCAGCATCGAGAATCCAGCATCGTTTTTTTCGCAAGCAATGGAAATGGTTTACATCAATTCGCCGGTTTTAGATAAAGCTTCGCTAATCGTTATGTTTAGGTCTTATCAGCTTCTTAACATCAAATTCCTTAAAAGCAATCAGGCCGGTTGGACGATAAATCATTACCAAAATGAGCAAAAGGGGAATAATAATCCACTTGAAAATCTCCAGCGGCCGCAGAAATTCACCTAGCATACTCAGGCTCACAGCACCGACAATGGAACCGTAAACGGAGTTGAGCCCACCGAAATAGACCATAGCCAGAACCTCGGCAAGTTTTTGAAGGCCGAACGTCCCTGGATTAATATACCTTAGTACATGGGCAAAAAGTCCGCCGGCCACGCCGGCCCAGAAGGCTGCAAATAAAAATGCCACTACTTTTGTGCGTTTGGTATCGACGGTCATGGCATTAGCCGCTATTTCATCGTCACGCACCGCATTCAGCGCCTTTCCCATGGTTGAACGTACAAAATTATTGATGATCCATATGCATGCAATAGTCCACATAAAGACTGTAGGCAGATTGGCATAGTCCGGCTGATTGCTCAAACCCCTTGGGCCGCCAACGATCTCTAAGTTTTCGATCATACTTTTGACAATAAACATAAATGCCAGGGAGATGATGGCCAGATAGTCACCCCTGGTCCGAAACGAGGGTATGGCTATTGCGAGTGCGCCCACAGCCGCCACGATACCGCCGATGATCAAAGCAATGGGAAACATGAACGGTCCCAGAGCAGCGGGGAGAACCGCAGCCCCGAAAAGTTTATCCTTGACAAACAGTGCCACGGTAAATACCGAGGCGCCGTAGGCCCCCAAAGCCATAAACGCTGGATGAGAGCAGGAGAACTCTCCCATGTAGCCGTTAATTACGTTTAAGCTCAAGGTAACCATAATGGCAATCATGGTAAGCTTGAGTGTCAGAACCCGGTAGGCACTGATATCTGACCACAGATGCAAAATGGCATACAGCAACCCAAGATGAATCAATACCGAAATTAACGTGGGAAAATTGAAAAGCCAAGCCACAAAACGGTTTGTCAGCGCAGCGCTCAGCCGTGCCATGGTGCCTATCGGCAGGGCATATATCAGCAGCACGAAGATAAGCGCGCTGGGAATCAGCAAGGGCTTTTTGAGCATAATAACAAAGCCGAAAAGGACCGGTATTTTGGGCAATCTCAGAACATCGGCCAGCGCATCACCCAAATAATATTCAAGCATTACCGCAATTAAGGCGCCAAGCAGCCAGCCCAGCATGGGTACCTGTGCAAACGATTCCCTGAGCTTGCTCTTTAAAGTTTTCTTTTTTTCTGGCAACTTGCCTTGGTCCTCCATATCAATTCCTGGTTGCCGGCGCTGATAGACAAAACGTCCGTTAACAACTACAATCTCAAACGAGCACTGTAAGGCTCTCCAAAAAAGCCGTGAGGCCTGATGGCCAGAATAAGCAGAATGATTGAATAGGCGATGAAATCTCGGAGGGTCGAGGGAAAGATCATAACCACAAAAATCTCAATGAAGCCCAGCATAAATCCGGCCAGGCAGGCCCCAAAAATAGACCCTCTGCCCCCCAAGATCGCCGCCACGAAAGCTTTCCACCCGAACACAATGCCCATGTATGGATCCAGAACAGGATAGGCTATACCAAAGAGTATCCCGGCAGCGCACGCCAGAGCCGATCCGATAGCAAAAGTCATAGCGGCAATGGCGTTAATCGACACACCCATCAAGGGGACGACCACAAAGTCAAAGGCCATGGCCCGCATGGCCATGCCCCACTTGGTCCGGCGCACAAACAGATGCAGTCCAAGCATGAGAGTCAAGGATACACCGACAATCATAATCTTCTTGTTGGTGATATATACGCCGCCAAGATTGTAGGTAGTGGATTTAATCAGGGAAGGAAAGCTGACTCTTCTGGCGCCCAGCAGAGCCAGGTTTCCGGTCTCAAGGATGATCCCGATCATTAGACCGGTGATAGCGGCTGAGGCACGCGGGGCTTCCCGCAAAGGCCGGTACCCTACCCTTTCGACAATCATGCCCACAAAAGAGGTCAGAAACATGGATATGATAATGGTCAACACCAGGATCAACCAGTTGGGGAGCGCCAGAGCACCCGCAGAGGCCAGTGCCGTCAATCCGGTGGCGACACCGAAACCGATGTACGCCCCGACCATGAAAATATCGCCGTGAGCAAAATTAAAAAGCATCAGGATACTGTAGACCATGGAGTAACCCAGGGCGATCAAGGCGTAGAAGCTGCCCCATTGCATAGCATTGACCAGGTTCTGGAGAAAAAAGGTCATTGAATTAAATCCTGATGGCGTCGTAAAAAGTCCCATCTATAGTTGAATTTGTGACTTTTTACGAGATCATCAATCCTGTTGGTTTCAAAAAAGGCGGGCTCAGAGCACAAAGGCCCTGGCCCGCCTTTTTTATAATGTTTCTTTTATTCTACGTGTTAACGTCTTGCCGGGCTGAAAACGTTTGGATAAACCATATATCCAATCCTTAGCTCTTATGGACAGACAGACTTGTAAAACCCGAATTCACCCTTGTCACTGATCTTAACGATAACGGCACATTTGATCGGGTCGCCGTCTTCGGTGAAGGTCATCTGTCCGGTGATGCCGTCGAATTCCTTGATTTTAGCCAGGGCATCGCGGACTGCCTTGCGATCCTCTTCTATCTTCCCCGTAATCTTCCCCACAGACTCAATGGCTTTCTGGACGATACGCAGAGAATCCCATGTCAGAGCGCCCACATCGTCCGGCACATAGCCGTACTTTTTGTTGTATCTATCGATGAATTCTTTGGTGGCTCCTGTGGCACCTGCTGCCGCGTAGTGGGTGCTGAAGAATAACCCATCACAGTCATCGCCGCAGTGTTCTATCAGTTCGGCCGAACCCCAGCTGTCACTGCCGACAATGGGTTTATCCCATCCCAATTCGTGGGCCTGTTTAACGATTAAGGCAACTTCATTATAATATTGCGGGGTGAACAATACCTGGGCATCTGAATTTATTATCTTGGTCAACTGAGCGCTGAAGTCGACGTCTTTGGTGGTAAAGCTTTCAAACGCCACCACAGAACCGGCACCATTGTTTTTCTCCCAGGCATCTTTGAAAAATTCGGCCAACCCTTTGGGATAGTCACTGGCCACATCGTATAGCACCGCGGCTTTGGTGTACCCGAACTCCTCTTTAATGAAATTAGCCAGTACCGGGCCCTGGAAAGGATCAAGGAAGCAGCCTCTAAAAACAAAGGGGCGGTCCTTGGTGGTGTCGGGGTTTGTAGACCAGGGGCTGATCATGGGAGTTTTGTAGTTGTTGGCAACGCCGCCCGCAGGTATGGCCTGCTTGGAGGACTGGGGGCCGACAATAACCAGCACTTCGTCTTCGGTAATCATCTTGGTAGCGACCTTAATCGCCGATTCCGCTTTGGACTCGTTGTCCTCGATGACCAACTCGACCTTGAACTTCTTTCCGCCGACTTCAATTCCACCGGCAGCATTAATATCTTCAAGCCACATCTGTGCTGCAAACTTTGTGCCCTCTCCCACTTTGGGAATATCGCCGGTCATCGGTGCATTGATACCGATTTTAATTGATTCGGGGGCTTTGGGGCCACATGAGACAAAAACAAAACTTAAAACAATACAAGATACAACTACCGTAAATAACAATCCTTTTCGCATTGCCACCTCCTTTTCCGGTGCATCATTAATGAGTTAAAAAAGAACTACCACATCAACCATTATTCATACGTAAATTAAGCTTGAGTTGATAACACAGCGGCTTAACTATTTCAACTCCTGTTTTTTAAATCTGCGATCAGTTCTTTCATAATCACAAGAACATTGCGCCCTCTGCTGCGGGCAATTTGATGTGCTTCTGCCACAATTTTCCGGGCCTGACGCTCAAGCTCTGAAGTAGCGGGTAGCGGCAGATTCATTTTCTGATACCGCCACTGCAGATAACGGACCGCCAGTCGCTCCTGCTGTTGCCTGATAAACCCCATGTGTTGTTCTCCAATAAAATCGTTTTACGATTTTATGAAACTCCCGCAAGCACGCTTGCGGGATCTAATGCCTGCAGATTTTTAAAATTGCCTCTTCCAATATGAGCTTGGGGCGCTGCCCGGTAGACTTAAGCCGCATATCGGCCCGGCGCAGACACTCAAAGGCGGCCATAATCTCTGCGGTTGTATATTTTTCAGATTTCTGGAGCAAAAGATAAACAGGATACGGATTGTTGGGATTTTTTGCTATCATAAGATCCGTCACCAATTTACTTTTCTTCTTGGCTCCTTTCTTGGTCCCGCTCTTACTAGTGGTATGCGTATCTTCGGAAATCATGCTCTCCCATGCTTCGATCTGTTCCAAAAGTGCACGATCGTGTGCCTGGATCGCAGGCATGATGTGTTTTTTAAAATAACCGTAGTCGGCTCCGGTATGCCGGCTACTACTCTGGGATTTTTCTACAAACCCTTTAACAAGCAGAAGCTTTCTGATCTGATTGATTATCGCAGCCAGAATCTGCAACGGGTGAAGGTCGTCCGCAAGCAGAGAATTTAAATAAAAGAGGGCCCTTTCAACATTGCGATCCGACACGGCGTTGGTCAACTCATAGACGGGATCCTTTTTGGTACGCTCTAAAACAGAGCTGACATCATCTACGCTAATCTCCTTTCGATCCCCCACATAACTGGCAAGTTTTTCCAGGTTTTGGGCAAAAGTTCGCAAATCAAAGCCGGTCATTTCACACACGGCCCGGTAAGCGTCTTGATCGATAGTCTTGTCGAAGCGCTTAAGAATCGCGTCCCGCCTTTCACTCAGGGTGTTCTCTTGGGCCATTTTGTCAGCTCGGCGATCACCTTTGGGGACCGAACAGTCGATGATTACACCTTCTTGGCGTATGATTTTATACAGAGATCTCCGTTTATCGATCAAATCGGTGGTGATGATCAGATGATTCCCTCTGGGAAATCCCTTTACAATGGCTTGGCCTACAGCCTCGGCACTGTCATCAACGACAGGTATAGGCAGGCTGTTGTCCAGGCAATAATCGATGATGTCGTCCAGCCACTGGTCATCGCTTAAGCTGTCTTTATCAAGCTTTAAAGCCTTGGTTCTATTTTCGTGTTGTAGATCATCAAACGTAAGATTCAAAAGCCCCAAAATATTAAGAAAATATCTGGCAGCATTCTTATGGTCTTTGTTTGCATAGGCTTCCTTTGCTTTTACAATCAGTTTGCCTTCATCCTGTTTTGAATAGAAAATGTTAGAATCGCACATGGCAACAACTTTAGTGCCGGGCATAAGCGCGTAGGTATTTACGCGCTCTATTGCTGCCTGAATGTTATTACCCGTACCTTCAATCGGCTCATAATTAAGGCTGCGTTTTGCCGCAGGCATCAGGACCTTTAAAAGCTCTTCTAAGGCGATTTTGTAAAGAAGCTCTTCTCCGTATATCAGATACACCGGTGCAAAACCGCCCGATAGTTGCTTTTTCCCCAGATCTTTCAGATAGTTTTTGAGCGCTTTATAGTTAATTTCATCCTTAACTTTAGGCACTTTAGCTCACTCCGGTAGTTTCTTAAAGACAAGATGAATTAAAAAAATCGCAACCCCGACGGTGATTGCACTGTCCGCGATATTAAACGCCGGCCAGTGGTAGCTTCCAAGGTAAAAATCTAAAAAGTCGACTACCTTGCCGAAGCGAACTCTATCGATCAGGTTGCCCAGAGCCCCCCCGAAAATCAGAGCAAAACCGGTCGCAAGCAAAGAATGTGTCTTGGGTGTATTCCGGTAAAAATAGAATATCAAGCCAACGGCCAGGGATGAAATTAGAACAAAAAGCATGCTACGTACACTCGAACTTTGAGTTGCCAAAAAACCGAAAGCTCCGCCTGGATTTTGAATATGGGCGAGGTTGAAGAATCCGGGTATAACAGCTACAGAACGATACAACGGCAGGGTATTTAAGATCGCGGCCTTTGTTATCTGATCTAAGACGATGACGGTAGCGGCAACGACAACCAGCTTTTGATATTTAGCTCTTGCTTCTGGAAAAAGCATAGTCGATGGACTCGCAAAAAGATCACAAAAAATGACCTTTGTTCGAAAGTGTTTTGTATTTGGTGTTTAGTGTTTGGTAATAAAAAAAGTTGGTATATCAGCATATCTTTAAAACAAAACACCAAATACTAAACACCAAACACCTGATGAACCCAATATTTTTGATTTCTTCAATTATTATGTTGGTTTGTCGCCGGTTAAATAATCTTCTGCAGAGCATCCTGACAGCGGCTACAAATTGAAGGATGCTCCGTGCTTGTTCCCACCGAAGGATCATGTATCCAGCAACGCTCACATTTTTCAACCGCTGCCGGTTCAACCAGAATCGACAACCCATCGACGTCCGAACTTTTAAAGGCGCCGGCCGGTTGCTCCGCCTGAACCAGAGAAGCTCTGGAAACAATCAGAACGGATCTCAAGTCATTTAAATACGGATATAGCGCATCATACAATTCTTGATTTGGATAGATTGTAACGGCGGCATCAAGGGAGTGACCAATGAGCTTTTTTGCTCTGGCTTCTTCCAGGGCCTTTGTAACTTCACCACGCAGGTCAAGTATACGGTCCCATTTTTCTGCCAGCTCCGCATTCAGCCAGGCCGTATTCACCACAGGCAGAGAAGTCAAATGAACGCTCGCTTCTTTCTGTGTGCGATCCGGCATGAACTGCCAGACCTCTTCAGCCGTAAACGAAAGTATCGGTGCCATTAGCCTGGCAATAGAGTCTACCATAATGTGTATAACGGTCTGAGCGCTTCTTCTTTCAATAGACTCCGGCGGGAACGTATAAAGTCGGTCTTTGAGAATATCAAGGTAAAACGACGAAAGATCCAGGGTGCAATAGTTGTACAGCGCATGATAAATAATATGAAAATCATAGGACTCATAGGCTTGCAGTGACCGCTGGATCAATACTTGGAGTCCATGGAGAGCGAATCTGTCAATTTCCGGCATTAATTCATAGGAAACCGCATGTTTTTCACAATCAAAGTCATATAAATTTCCGAGCATGAACCTGCTGGTATTTCTAATTCTTCGATAGGCATCACTGAGCTGTTTTAATATATTATCAGAAATCCTAATATCATCCTTGTAGTCCGATGCCGCCACCCAGAGACGTAGAATTTCAGCACCATGTTTGTCGATAACCTCCTTGGGGGCGATAACATTTCCAAGGGACTTGGACATCTTTTTGCCGTCGGCATCAACCACAAACCCGTGGGTCAATACGGATTTGTAGGGCGCCGATCCCCTTGTGCCCACGGCTGCCAGCAGCGAACTGTGAAACCATCCTCTGTGCTGATCGCTCCCCTCCAGGTAAAGATCGGCAGGCCAGGTTAAATTTTCACGTTCTTCAAGTACGGCGGCATGGCTGACCCCGGATTCGAACCACACATCCAGGATGTCGGTTTCTTTAATAAAAGTTTGATGTCCACACTGGCTGCATACGCTATCTTCCGGCAAAAATTCCTCGGCTCCTTTTTCAAACCAGATGTCAGCACCGTGAGCTTCAAAGCGGGTAAACATCCGATCAACGATTTCCTGGTTGATATGCAGAGCTTCGCATTTTTCACAATAAAATATTGTTATGGGAACACCCCAGGCACGCTGCCGGGAAATGCACCAATCCGGCCGTTTTTCAATCATGCCGTAAATACGCTCCCGGCCCCAAGGGGGTATCCACTTTACCTTGTCGATCTCTTCAAGGGAATTTTTTCTTAATCCTTTTTCATCCATGGATATAAACCACTGGGGGGTGGCCCGAAAAATAACCGGTTTTTTGCAGCGCCAGCAATGTGGATATGAATGCTTAATTTTATCCTGGGCCATTAAAAATCCCGTCTCTAGTAATTTTGCCGTGATCTCTTTGTTGGCTTTGAAAACGAACTGTTTTTCAAAAAAACCGACCGCATTGGTAAAACAGCCGCTGTCGTCAACCGGTGAATAAACATCCAAACCGTATACAAGGCCTATTTCATAATCATCCCGGCCATGACCCGGGGCGGTATGAACACAACCGGTGCCGGCCTCCAAGGTTACATGCGAGCCCAGAATAAGCAGAGAATCGCGATCATAAAGGGGGTGCAGGCACCGTTTGCCTTCAAGTATGGGGGCTTCGATTTCAGATAGAATCGTAAAATCCGAAATGCCGAAAGTCTGCATACAGCTTTCCACCAGATCCCTTGCCAGAATAAGCACTTCACCTGCTCCCGTATCTACGGCCGCATAAACAAAATCCGGATGTAGTGCTATGGCAAGATTGGCCGGAATGGTCCAGGGCGTTGTTGTCCAAATGACCACAAAAACTTTTTTGCCGGATAAATCGGGAATTTCACTGCTTAAATCGTCTTTAAAGGGAAATTTAACAAAAATCGACGGTGATGTTTCATCAAAATATTCTATCTCCGCTTCAGCCAGAGCGGTTTGGCAGCTGCAACACCAGTGGATCGGTTTTTTGCTCCTGAACAGACTGCCCTGGAGTGCGAACTGGCAGCATTCACGTGCAATAATAGCTTCATATCTATGGTTCATCGTCAAGTAGGGATTCTCCCAATCTCCTAAGACACCCAATCTTTTGAACTCTTCACGCTGAATATCAATATATTTTTCAGCATACGCCCGGCATAATCCGCGAAATTCGGACTGGGATATTTGCTGCTTTTTAACCCCAATCTCTTTATCAACATTATGTTCGATGGGAAGTCCGTGACAATCCCATCCCGGTACGTAAACAGCGTCATAACCTGCCATCTGGCGCGAACGAACAACAATATCCTTTAAAATCTTATTCAAGGCCGTACCGATATGAATGTGGCCGTTGGCATAGGGGGGGCCGTCATGCAGAATAAACTGCCGGCGCCCTGCTGAAGCTTCCCGGATTTTTTCGTATAACCCAATTTCTGCCCACTGCTTTAAGCGCTCAGGCTCACGCTTTACCAGGCTGGCTTTCATGGGAAACTTTGTCATTGGCAGATTGAGAGTTTTCTTATAGTCCATGCATCCTCCATTCTCGAATCCAAATAGAGCGATTTTATTTTTAAGCTCTAAAAATTACTTTTAAAACCATTTTCTGTCAAGAAAATACGTGCTCTTAGCAAGGCTACGTGATTGAACAAGTACAAAAAAACCCGAACAAAACTGTTCGGGTTTAAGGTTGGAGCAAAAAGCATAAAAGCCGGGCTAGTAAATTCCCATATCCCTCAGAATATCATTGATACCAAGTTTTTTGACTCTCAACCGCAAAAACTCTGAAATGGTGGGCTGATAGGCCTTTACTTTGAGGAACATTTGCGCTTCCCGGGGTGTCCGGTCACCTTTTTTATTATTGCACGGTTTACAAGACGATACACAGTTTTCAAAGTTGGCCTTACCGCCTTTGGATTTGGGAATTATATGGTCAATTGTCAGCCTTTGTCTTTCCGCGCCGCAATAAGCACATTTGAAACCGTCTCTAACGAGAATATTTTTTTTGCTGAACGGTACTCGATTGACATAAAGCGCCCTAATGAGCTTTATCAGCTTCATAACAGCAGGAACTTTAATTATGATGCCTTCAGCGGTTCTGATGATTCTTGCTGAATGCTTTAAAACCTGAACCTTGCCCTTTATCATCAAACACATGGCACGTTTCCAGTCGACCACATTCAGATAAGTATAGTCTGCATTCAGCAAAATGCACTGATTCATTTCATCCCCTTATCAAAAGACCTTTGAAATATTAATAATGTCAATGGGCTTTTATACCTGATCTTTCCCGGCAAATCAATCCTTATGAATACGAATTCATCAATGTTAAAAAAATCGTAGAATTCTCTGGGATTTAACTCAGGTGATCCCCCAAAGTCGTTTTTGACAAAAAAAGTACATAATTTTATGTAGTTCTTTACATAATTTCACAATTTTGTTATGTATCGACATTTCTGTTTTTGTCAGACCATCAGAACAACTATTTGAATTTGCCATAATCAACCCCTATAAAGCTGACAGAAGCAGGTCTTTAGGAAGAAATGATGGAAACTGAAAATCGAGATTATCCTAATATTTCGGGCAGACGCTCCGGTCACAACCGCAGGGCATTCGCTGATCCTAATTACAGGTCAATTGAAAAACGAGTCACTGCCGACAGAAGAAAAGGACTACAGAAAAGGACAGACAAACGCTATAGAGTTAAGGATCTCACCTTTGTCAAACTCAGATCTGAATCTGAAATAGAAATCGGACAACTCTTAGATATAAGCAAGGAGGGGCTTGCATTTCGCTACTTTATTGATAACAAACAATCACGAAAATATCATGATTTGGGACTATTTTTATCTGGTGGTGGTTTCAGCATTGACCGGATCCCTTTCAGGGCTGTTTCAAACATTGAACTGGCTAATAACTCACAATTTAGCACAATAATTCTAAAACGATACGGTGTGCAATTCGAAAAGTTGACTCCCGATCAAACAAACCGGTTGGATCATTTTCTGCTAAACTACACCTTAGGCGAGGCTTAGGTAGTGTCCATCCATAAATGGCTCTTTTTGCCCTGCTCGGCGTTCTCTCTCCGAGGCGTAGGGCTCTACCCTCCGGCCTGTAAGCCCTACGGGCTGGAAGCGGAGCCGGAGGCCGCGGGTTTCCGGCTGCGGCGTACAGGCGTACGCCTTCCTGTCCCGCTTTG
>NZ_JAZFTO010000345.1:0-13254 GCF_036446775.1 Candidatus Desulfatibia sp. | reverse complement strand
TCCAAACAAGGGCTAAAACTATTTTTTTATTCTTTTGTTTGTTATTTGTTTTTTCGGTCATTGGAATTTATTTGTTATTTGTATTTTGTTATTTGGGATTTCCCCTTTTGGTCATTGTTATTTGTTTGATATTTGTTATTTTGAATTTAAATTTACTCCATTTGAGATAGGTGCACCCCTATGGAGTGAAATCAAAGCCTGGTCCTCTGGGCCTCCGGCTCCGCTTCCAGCCCGTAGGGCCTACAGGCCGGAGGGTAGAGCCTACGCCTCGGAGAGCCAGGATTCTTTACCCTGCCGGTAGCGGTATTATCAGCGATTTGCGCTGCGTTCCCGGGCGATAAGCGCCGCCCCTAACGCCCCGACCGTATCCGGCTCCTCCGGCAGTCGGCAAGATCTTGACTTTTTTATTAAAAAAGGCGTAAACTCAAACAAGCACTTGGTAACTTCTCAATAACCTTGAGGGAAAGGGCTTCAGGGTTTTCTTAAAAGGCAATTTAAGAGATAACGTTGCGAACTATTTAGGAGGTACTTACAGCCATGCGTTCAAAAGTATTAAAGCAGAATATTGAAACCTTGCCCCACCGGGCATTAATGATGTCTGCCGGTCTTAAGAAAGAGGATTTTGATCCGGAAAAGCCGTTTATTGGTGTTGCCAACAGTTATAATAACATTATACCCGGCCATATCCATTTGAATCAACTTGCCCTGGAAGTCAAGCGCGGTATCCGCGATGCCGGCGGTGTGCCCCTGGAATGGGGTGTGCCCGGTGTTTGTGACGGCATCGCCATGTTTGTGGAAATGCGGCTTAGTCTCCCAAGCAGAGAGCATATCGCCGATAATATTGAAATTATGACCCTGTCACACTCCATGGACGGCTGGGTCGGTATAACCGGCTGCGACAAAATTACTCCGGGGATGTTAATGGCGGCGGGACGACTGAATCTGCCCGCAATTATATTAACCGGCGGACCGATGAAGGCCAATATTATCGAGGGACGGAAACACCACCCTATCCAGGGGTTCGGTCTCGTCGGTGAGGTTAAAGCCGGTAAGATGTCGGCCGCGGAGGCTGAAAAACTGCTACCACAAATGGTCTGCGGCGCGGGATCCTGTGTGGGGCTTTATACCGCCAATACCATGGCGGTAGTGGCCGAAGTACTGGGCATGTCGCTGTCAAAATGCAGCACCACTTTAGCCGTGGATCCCCTTAAGAAAAAACAGGCCTATGAATCCGGAAAATCGATTGTGGAACTAGTCAAAAAAGATATTCGTCCAAAAAATATCATGACCGGAAACGCCTTTGCCAACGCCGTCAGGGTAGATATAGCCATGGGAGGTTCCACCAACGCAGTCCTGCATATTCCGGCCATTGCCAGAGAAGCCGGCATAGACGTTGATGCTGCTGTATTTGACAAAATTTCACGAGAAACGCCGAATATTTGCTCGATCATCCCGGCGGGAACTCATGAAATGGCGGATATCGACAGCGCCGGGGGCATTCCGGCTGTTTTGAACCGCTTGCAAGCGATGCTAAAGGACTCACCCACCGTAAACGGGATATCTATACAGCAGATCGCCGGCAAAGCTGAGGCAACAGATGATGATGTGATCAGACCTACGGATAAAGCCTACCATCCCGCAGGCGGCATTGCGGTATTAACCGGTAATATTGCCAACAGCGCCATCATCAAACAGACGGCCGTTGGCAAGGAAATGCTGGTTCACTCAGGACCTGCCAGGGTGTTTTATACGGAAAAGGCTCTGCTGGATGCCATTGAAGCCCAACAAATCAACGAAGATGATGTGGTGGTGCTGCCGTTCCAGGGACCGGCCGGTGCTCCGGGGATGCCCGAAATGTTAACTCCTACCGATGCCCTCAAGGGTGCCGGATATAAAAAGGTAGCTTTAATCACCGACGGTAGATTTTCAGGCGCTACCACAGGGCCTTGCATCGGTCACGTTGAGATGGAGGCCTATAACGGCGGAGCCATCGGCGCTATAAAAGATGGAGATGTTATCGAGATAGACATCCCTAATAGAAAACTGCAAGTTCAACTGAGCGATAAGGAAATTCAAGCGAGGTTAAAGGACGTTGCTGTCCCGGAAAGAAAGCTGACGCCGTTGCTGGATGCCTACAGGCAAAAATATGCCGGCCTTAATTGCTACGGAAAATAAGCTGGAGGCTGTAATGAGAAAAAATAGATTGATATTTGTGCTGATTGGCTTTTACTTCCTGATAGGATGTGCAGCCGGCGAAAAAAAGACGGAAGACAAATTCAAAAAAATCTCTCTTGGAATGAGCAAAAAAGAAGTATCAGCTGCCCTGGGAAAGCCGACGGTTGCAAAAGGTGCCATAAGAAATAAGTACGCTCAAATAATCGAGGTCTGGGAATACACACTGGCTTTGCGTACGGATGAGTCTAAAGGGGCTATGGTCGGAAAAACCGTCCTGACGGTCATAAAGGCCAGTGCCAGCGCCCTTGGAGTTAAGTGGGTAAGAAAAGATTACTGGTTGTATTTTTACGACGACACCCTTGTTCGATGGGGGGAAGTCGGAGATTGGGGCCAAGAGATCGATAGAATATATGAATATAAATTTGATAAAGCGGAGCTAATTAAATGAGCGATCGGGGGTTTTTTAAGGTATCAACAGGCTGGTGATCATCCTAAAACAGTATCCATTGGTTACACTTCCCCAATGATGCAATCTATTCCTCAACCACGCTAACCTCTTTAAATCTTTTCCATAAACCAATATAATTTGACATGCATTTTTAAATTAAAGATAATACCATAATACACCCTCTTTGCTATATGTATCATGGTATCGTATAAAAGCCTTGGGGTTGTGTTATTAGATATCAAGAGACAATCATCTGTCAAATGAAGCCGTGACTCGGTTCTCATTTCGGTCAATTCAAGTATGGGTCAGGACAAATAATCATTAAAAACTAAGGATCCGATAGGCTGGGTTATTGATGCGTTCGTTTTTGCAATGCGGGCAACGACCCGGGCGTGTAAAACGCTTTCGATCTTTAAAAACATAGCCGCACCCCAAACATTGGGAAGGTGTGATCACAAGCTTTTTTCTTTTAGTATTGACAGTACGTCCAATATGAGCAAGATGCTCATACACCTCTTTTTCCCGGATCCTCACGGCCTGGGATAATTCCCTGGCGCTCATCTCCTCTTTTTCCAAAAGCCCGCTCATCTGCTTGCGTATGGTTTGCATGTGTTCCTAAATGTAGGCGTTCACAGGTTCAGAGTTCACCGTTCAGCCTGCGACAAGCTCAGCCGAGTCGGGTTACCTTTCGTAGGCGTTCACAGGTTCAGAGTTCAGAAGTTCAGCCTGCGACGAACTCAGCCGAGTCGGGTTGCTTTTTTTTTGTTAACCTTTACTAACTAGCCCCGAACCTCCTGGCACGACGTAGCTTCAGTGTAGGCGGCTGAACCTATGAACCCTGAACCTGAGAACGGTTACTCCTAAATTTCCTACTTCATAAAACCTAAAACGTTCGTAAAAAAGAAGTTTTTCTTTTTAAGAAACCATCACGATATGATATAAACACCGCGCCTAACACGTCTGATTTTACCTTGCTTAACGGCTCTGTGAACAGCATTGCTGAGTTTTTTGTCGTCAAATCCTGTCTTGGCCTTCAAGGTTGAGATTCCGACCCCCTTTTTATAGCGCCGAACAATTCTGAGGACTGCATCCGTGGTAGTTAAAGCGGCTGTTCTACGGACAACAGGTTTCGGCGGTAATGTTTTCTTTTTTGATACCGCCCCTACAGCTTGAAACCTTTCAAGCTTGTCCATCTGCGCTACGAGCTTTTTGATCTCATTAGATAAGTCCTTTAAGGTCTTTGATATAAATGGCAGAAGCGTCTTTAAGCTCGTTTTCGTCGATCCGTATCCGACCTTCTTTTTTATCAAAACAGGAAGCATGTGCTCTTCTGTGGATTCATAGGTTGTAAATCTTTCCAAGCAGAGCAAACATTCCCGGCGGCGGCGAATGGAAACCCTGTCGCTGGTTAGCCTTGAATCGACCACTTTACTGGTTATACTTACACAATGCGGGCACTCCATATCAGCTTCCTTTTATCTTTTTTCCATAATACCTTACGGGCTGATTTCTTCTTTGAGCAGGCAGCAGGCAATTTTGTATTCGGGCTCACCATTTTTGTTGTAACGTAAATTACCCGGCTGGATAAGCTTGTTCATCACACACCCTTCGGGGATGTTCAGCCCGAAAAAATCGACCTCGTTTATCTTAGGGGTTTTGATAAGCATGTCGTTCTTTAGAACCATGCTGTGTAAGGGAAAGTCTTCACACAAAGGGCACCGGTATACCCTTTTGTTTGGGAAAATGAAATAATTTTCGGCGACGATGCCGGCGCACTCGAAAATCTCATCGGAGCTTAAAAAAACTTTCGGATATGAAACCGTTATACCGAGTCCGGCAATCTTTTGGGCCACATCAGGAATTATCTTTAGCCACTGTGAGCACGAAACCTGAAGTTTTTCCTGTCCGGTTTTATTAGATTCTCCCCGCAGGCCGATAACCTGAATGAAAAAACGATTTACTCCCAGATCTTTAAGCAAAAGCGGGATTTTGTCAAGTTCGTGGATGTTTAGAGTGCTTACCGTGTAGATAAGGCTGGTTGAAAAACCGGTCTGGACGGCTTTGCGGATCCCGGCGATACATTTATCATAAGATTCCTCGCCCCGAATCATATCGTTTGTTTTGCGCGTAGCACCATCTAAGCTGAAACTGAAGTAATCGATCTCGTCGGGAGCGACTTTTGACAGGATATCATGAAAGAGGTATCCATTGGTATCCACGGTAATGGAGCTGTACCCGATCATTTTGGCTGTTTTTACGGCAGCCGGCAGATCAGGATGCATTGTAGGCTCACCGCCCAGGAATATAACATTGGCTGCTTTGTTCTTGCGGGCAAACACCTCGAGCCATGCTTTGATGGTCTCAATCGGCAGCGTCTGTTCGCCGTGCTGTTCTCTGTTGATATAGCAGTGCTGACACTTTAGATTGCACTGAGTTAGAATATGAAAGAAAATGTTTAGGGCGTTTTTTGAAAAGGCTACGGTTTTTTTCATAACGAAACCATACTATATCAAGATTTGAACTGCAACAGCGAGTCCGTCTTCATCGCAACTGAAGTAAAAAATAAATTTACTTTGCCACAAAGACACAAAAAATATTTTATTATTTTTTTCTTCGTGCCTTGGTGCCTTAGTGGCAATGACAGAAAGTTTTGCCGGTTTTTTGGTTGGCGGGGTTGTTGATGACGCCGGGAATTGCTATAGATAGAAAATGAAGTCTTAAGCGCCGTTATTGGAAGCGGCAGCGGAAAGGAGCATTCTTCGCTGTCGAGGCTAATAATGGTGGAAACCTTAGATCGATAAATATCTGACAACTTTCAATAGAGCGTTTTCGCTCAATTGAGGTAATAGATAAGGAGGTAAACTTATAATGAAAACAACTAATCCTCTTGCCAGATTACTGCGAAAATCTCCATTCAAACCGCTTCAGGAGCATATGCGGGTTGTCGCTAAATGTATGGATGAATTCATGCCCTTATTTGAGGCACTCTTCAAAAAGGATCAAAATCGAGTTAAAGAAATTGCCGAGAAAATCGATAAGATTGAAAGTGAGGCCGATGAAATCAAAAATGGAATGCGGCTTAATCTGCCAAAAACCCTTTTTTTGCCGGTCGCCCGTCGCGATCTATTAGTCCTTATATCGGAGCAGGATTCAATCGCAGATTCTGTCGAAAACATCGCCGGCATTCTGATCGTCCGCGAAATGGAGGTTCCGGAAGCAATGCGCGATCTTCTAATGGAACTTATTCAAGCGACAATTGACACCTACAATAAAGCCTTAAAGGTAATCGAAGAACTGGATCAATTGCTGGAAGTTGGTTTTGGAGGTAAATATTCGTCCATCGTTACTGATATGATTGTAGATTTAAAACAAACCGAAGAGCTTACGGATGATTTGGCAAAAGAACTTAACCGGCTTTTATTCTCCATGGAAGACCAGTTGAAACCGGTCTCAGTTATATTGTGGTATAAATTAATTAAGGAAATTGGCGAAGTGGCCAATCATTCGGAAAATGTTGGTGATCGAATCTTGCTATTCCTGGCCCGGTAAAAGAAAGGAAGTCGGAGTGGAAATTATTGCGGCATACGGATCTATCTTCATTATAATTGCAGTTGTTTTCGGACTTTATATGACGTGGGGAGTTGGCGCAAACGATTTGGCAAACGCAATGGGGACCTCGGTAGGAGCAGGCGCGGTGACTGTTAAACAGGCTATTTGTATCGCAGTTGTCTTTGAATTTTTAGGCGCAGTTTTAGCCGGAGGACACGTGACCACAACAATTCGAAAGGGTATCGTTGACCCTTCTTCAATTATTAACGATCCTCAAATTCTTGTTTACGGCATGCTTGCTTCTTTGCTGGCGGCGGCAGTCTGGTTGACGATTGCTTCCGTAAAAGGCTGGCCGGTCTCCACAACGCATTCGATTGTCGGCGCGATTGTGGGCTTTGCCATTGTCGGCATTGGGATTGATGCGGTCAGCTGGGATAAAATTATAAAAGTCGTCGCCAGTTGGATAATCTCACCGCTCGTAGGCGGAACTATCAGCTTTTTTTTGGTCATAAGTATTCGCAAATTAATTTCAAATACGGATAACCCGCTTGGCAATGCAAAAAAATATGCACCCGGCTATCTCTTTCTGGTCGGTTTTGTTATATCGCTGGTAACTTTATTCAAAGGCCTGAAACATCTGAAAATCGATTTGTCTATCTGGGCGAGTTTTCTTGTTGCTGTCTGCATCGGAGGCATTGTTGCTTTTTTGGGCGGGTTATTAATAAGAAGAATTAAATTTGATGAAAATGCTGATAGAAGATCTCACTTTGCCGGTGTTGAAAAAGTATTTACTCCGCTGATGTTATTTACCGCTTGTTCAATGGCTTTTGCCCATGGTTCAAATGATGTGGCCAATGGCATCGGCCCCTTGGCCGCGGTTTTTAGTATTGTTAATTCAGGCGGCGAGGTGATGCAAAAAACGCCGTTACCCCTCTGGATTCTATTAATAGGCGGCGGCGGCATTGTATTGGGCTTAGTTACCTTAGGTTACAGGGTAATGCTGACTGTTGGCAAAAAGATCACCGAACTCACGCCAACTCGCGGTTTCTGTGCAGAATTGGGGGCGGCTGCAACTGTTGTGCTTGCCTCTCGAACCGGAATCCCCGTTTCGACCACACACATATTAGTCGGATCGGTTTTTGGAGTCGGTTTAGCTCGCGGAGTCGGGGCGTTAGACTTACGGGTGGTTTTAAATATCATTATCTCCTGGATAGTCACATTGCCCGCAAGTGGTTTCATGGCTGCTTTTTTCTTTTTCACACTGAAAGGTATCTTTGGTTAGATTCCTGTTAGGCACGGCGCTTAAAAATCCTCTAAGATCGTTGATATATAACGATATATCCGGGCTTATCTTGCTTCTAAAACCAATAACAGATAACACCTGATTCAGTTTTGACTCGATTAGGTTTTCATTTTTTCTTTTGCTGCTGCCGGGCTTTCTGGATTTTGGCCCATGTATCCCGCAGGGTTACCGTACGGTTAAATACCAAAGATTCGTCAGTAGAATCGAACGTATCAACGCAGAAATAGCCGACTCTTTCGAACTGGTAGCAACTGCCCGGAGCCGCACCTGCCAGGCTCGGTTCCAGGCGGCAGTCCCTTAATGTTTCCAGTGAGTTCGTATTGATATAGTCCTTAAACTTTCGGCCGTCTTTTGCTTCCGTCGGGTTCGGCACCGTGAAGAGATTGTCGTACAGGCGTACTTGGGCGTTGATAGCGTGTTCCGCCGAAACCCAGTGCAGGGTTGCTTTAACCTTGCGCCCGTCCGGAGCCGCCCCGCCCCGCGTTGCGGGGTCATAGGTGCAGTGCAGCTCGACGATTTCGCCGGTTTGTTCATCTTTAATCACATCCACACACTTGATAAAATAGGCGTAACGCAGACGCACCTCACGTCCGGGGGCCAGACGGAAGAACTTTTTGGGCGGATCTTCCCGGAAATCTTCCTGTTCGATATAGAGTACCCGTGAAAACGGAACGCTGCGGGTTCCCATGCCGGGATCCTCGGGGTTGTTGATTGCTTCCAGTTCTTCCGTTTGGTTTTCAGGATAGTTGACAATCACTACCCGCAGCGGGCGCAGGACGGCCATCACCCGCGCTGCCCACTTGTTCAGATCTTCACGGATTATGTATTCTAAAAGCGCCATGTCGACGACGCTGTCTCTCCGTGCCACGCCGATGCGTTCGCAAAAGCCGCGGATGGCCTCCGGCGTATAACCCCGCCGCCGCAAACCGCTGAGAGTCGGCATCCTGGGGTCGTCCCACCCGCTGACATGCCCCTCATCCACCAGTTGCACAAGCCTGCGTTTGCTCAAAACAGTGTAGCTGAGATTCAGGCGCGCGAATTCGATCTGCTGTGGGTGACAATCGACGTTGAGTGCGTCCAGCACCCAGTCGTACAGTTGGCGGTTATTCTCAAATTCCAGGGTGCAGAGCGAATGGGTGATGTTTTCGATGGAATCCGAAAGGCAGTGGGTAAAATCGTACATGGGGTAGATGCACCATTTGTCACCCGTGCGGTGATGAGGTACTTTGCGAATCCGAAACAGCGTCGGATCCCGCATGACCATATTAGGTGCCGCCATGTCGATTTTGGCGCGCAGTACATGGGAGCCGTCTGCGAATTCGCCCGCTCGCATACGCTGGAACAGATCCAGGTTTTCCTCAACCGAACGCGTGTGATAAGGACTGTCCCGGCCGGCTTCCGTCAGAGTACCCCGGTACTCTCTGATTTCGTCGGCGCTTAAACTGCAAACATAGGCCTTACCGTCTTTGATGAGCTGTACGGCGTAATCGAAGAGCTGATCAAAGTAGTCGGAGGCGTAAAACAGCCGGTCGTCCCAGTCGAACCCCAGCCAGCGTACGTCTTCCTTTATTGATTCCACATATTCAACCTCTTCCTTGGCAGGGTTGGTATCGTCGAACCGCAGGTTGCAGGTGCCCTTGTACTCGGCGGCCAGACCGAAATTCAGACAGATGGACTTGGCATGTCCGATATGCAGATAGCCGTTGGGCTCCGGCGGAAAACGGGTCGCGACCTTTCCGCCGTGCTTGTTTGATTTTATGTCTTCCTCAATAATATGACGGATAAAATTGGGGGGGACCGTAATATCGGTTTTAGTCATCTTGGCATCTCCCTTAATACTTTCGTAACCGTTCACGGGTTCAAAGGTTCAGGGTTCAGAGGTTTATTCGCCTCGGGCGGGTTCAACGAATAAAGACAACGTTGAATCCCACCAGCGGCGGGAAACCTGTGAACGCATGAAAAAAACAACCCTGAATCTCGCCTGCCGTCGCTCGGAAGGGGTGAACTCTGAGTCTGTGAACCCAACAGAAAGGTAACCCGACTCGGCTGAGCTTGTCGCAGGCTGAACGTTGAACACTGAACCTGTGAACGCATACATGTTTTTATATGGGAAAGGTTACAGGAAGGGGCGATTTTATGTCAACATTTCATTTTACACCAAAGATTCTTGCTCTTTGATTTGAACAGCAAAATTCATCAATCGCCTGCATTCATGTCAAAATTCTGACACAGAAAACCCTTTAATATTAACCATAGCTTTTTGTACCCCCGGCTTACAATCGTCATCAATTATTAACTTAATAAAATCAATTATATACAGTTTTTTTCAGTTGGACAGCTATACACTGAATTAATTGGCACATTATTTGCTGCATAAGTTGAAGGTGATCTATTTTGTTTTAATATTGTATATTAGTTAGCAATAACTACAGGCCATTACAATGTTAATGGACAAGGATATAAATTGTTCCAATTTTCGTGGATTATTGGGCTACTTGAGGAAGCATTATGGCGATGAGGGCGTGCGGCAAACACTCGATGGTTTAGTTGATAATGACAGCTATCTTGTTGCAGATAAAGAAAACCCTTCAAACCTGATACGAGTCCATGAACACCACTTGAATGATTCCGCCTATTGGGTTTCAAATGAATGCTCTCTGGCTTTATTTGCCAATGCTAAAAAAGTTGTGGGCGGTTCTAATGCCCTGGTTAAAGCAGGGGAGAAGGCCGTCATCGAACAGTTTTCCAAAACCATTCTTTTTTTAAGTAGAATATTCAGCACCAAATTTGTTTGTAAACAGCCGGCCAAGATCAATGCTCGGTTTAACAGAACGAAACAGGTAAAGCTTTGTGAATTGACGAATAATTCAGCCGTGTTCGAACTCCATTATTATCCAAATTTTCGGGTTACCAAAGATATCTGCAACTGGAATATGGGAATTTATATAGGCATAGCCAAAATGACAGGTGCTGCGGATGTGAAATGTGAGGAAATCGAATGTGTCGTCGCTGGTGGCGAATATTGCTCTTTCCGTATGACATGGAAGAAAGGGCCCAGCTTTCTAAAACAAATGCTTAGGTGGTTTTTAAAAATTACCAGCAAAGATTTAATAGCTGATTATGAAGAAACGGTTAAAGAAAGAGATCAACTGATAGATAACCTCAAGCAATCAGAAGAGCGATATCGTGCCTTAACCGATCAGTCCTTAACCGGAATATTCATCCATCTAGATGGGGAAATTGTATATGTAAATGATTGTCTGGCGCAAATGCTGAGCTATGCACCCGGGGAAATGACGGGTAAGAAGCTTTGGAATTTTGTACATCACAAAGATCGTAATATGGTCAAAGAGAGAGAGTTGGCCAGGGCCAATGGCATTGATACCACAACCAACTACGAATTTCGCGCCATACAAAAGAGTGGCGAACCAGTGTGGTTCGGCCTTTTTGCCGCAACAATCAACTTCAATGGACAGAGCGCCTGCATGGGAAACGTTATTGATTTAACATCGAAGAAGCAGGCTGAGGAAGAGAGAAAGAAACTTGAAGCCCACATTAAGCAATCTCAGAAGATGGAGGCCATCGGAACTTTAGCCGGAGGGATTGCACACGACTTTAACAACCTGCTGATGGGAATCCAGGGACGCGTTTCTTTAATGACGGCGGATACGGATTCAACCCAGTCCTTTTTAGAACATATCAAAGGAATAGAAGAATATGTTAAAAGTGCATCGGATCTTACCAAGCAGCTTCTGGGCTTTGCAAGAGGCGAAAAATATGAAGTCAAAGCGGCAGATCTAAACGAAATTGTTAAAAAACAAAATCGTATGTTCGGCCGGACTAAGAAAGAGATCACTATGCGTGAAAAGTATGAAAATAATCTTTGGTCTGCAGATGTCGATCAGGGGCAGATAGAACAGGTTCTGTTGAATCTTTATATCAATGCCTGGCAGTCAATGCCTGGAGGAGGAATTTTATCTGTTCAAACAGAAAATGTCATGCTTGATGAAAATCACTCCAAAGCCTTTGAATTCAAGCCGGGTAACTATGCAAAAATTTCGGTTGCCGATACAGGAGTTGGTATGGATGCTGCAACCCGGCAGAGGATCTTTGATCCGTTTTTTACAACCAAGGAAATTAACAGAGGTACTGGATTAGGATTGGCCTCTGTTTATGGTATCATCAAGAATCATGGTGGTTTCATAGATGTTAAGAGTGTAAAGGGTATAGGGGCGGTGTTCGACATTTATCTGCCGGCCTCTGAAAGAGAAGTCATCAAAAAGAAGGAAAAGGAACAAGATATAATAAAAGGGTCGGAAACTGTTCTTTTAGTGGATGATGAGGATATTATAATCGATGTGGGTAAGGAACTACTGGCGACACTTGGATATAGAGCTTTAATAGCCAATAATGGAATGGATGCGATAAAGATTTGTGAAGAAAAAAAGGACCACATTGATATGGTCATCCTTGACATGATTATGCCGGGAATGGACGGTGGCGAGACCTATGACAAACTGAAAAAGGTCAATCCGGATCTAAAAATCCTGCTTTCAAGTGGATATAGCATCCATGGTCAGGCTGCCGAAATACTGGAACGGGGCTGCGATGGTTTTATCCAAAAACCTTTTGATATGAGAAATATGTCGCAAAAAATAAGGGAGATTTTGGATAACAGGTGAAGAACATGAGATTCAGGGGTTCAGGGGCAGCCCCGAAAGGCCGCCCCTATTAGGAGGAAATGATGGGGCACCGGCTAACGCCAGCAGTCTCCACCGCGAGAACCGTAACCCCTCATCCAGCCTCTTCCGGTGTTGGGGGCAATCTTACGGGTCGCGATTAGATGGTTGATTCTTTTTTGATCTAGCTTACTTCTTAGTTCGGAAATTTCCTTTTGCAGTTTGGCAGCCTTCTGTTTGTCCGGGTTTTCCCTGCCCAGCTCTCTACTCAAATCCATTTCTTTATCATCGAGTTTATATCTGAGTTTTTCGGTGTCTTTATAAAAGGCTTCATGTGCTTCTTCGAGTTGTCGGATTTCATCGCGGGTCGAGTCACCCTCATAGCCCCTGTCTGAGCGGTAATCGTCTCTGTATCCTCGCTGGCCGTGGCCCATCATACCGTCGCCCATCATGCCGTGGCCCATGCCGTATCCCATGCCGTATCCGTGGCGGCCGTAGTCCATACCGTATCCTTGATGACCATAACCGCCTTGACCGTATCCCCCGCTCCGGTCGGCAAAGGCGTAGGATCCGAATCCCACAAAAGCAGTAATTGCCAAAATCGCAATTATTTTTCTGGTAAAATTGTTATACATATTTATTCTCCTTTCACATTGGAAATGATAATCGATTTAAAAAAATTATTAATAAGCCCACGCGGCTTGTTATTCATTATAGCAAACTGTGTGCCAGCAACAGGCTTACAATAAAAAAAATACTGCAAAATCTTGAAAAAACAATGTATTTGGCGGCATTTTTTTTCAGGCTAATTATTTTTAAATAGAGAAGATAAAAGAGGGTGGATATAAAGTATTCAGTTTGTCGGGCTTATTAAGGCCGGAATGGTTAAAAAGTATCCATGTTGATGAATTCGTAGAACATGTTAAAGGCGCCAGCCCCAAAATTCGAGAAAGCGGGCGAAATCGCCCATGTCCGAAGCATTGCGGTTCCAGGGCTTCAGGCTGGTGTAAAAGGGATTGCCGGTCTCCTGCCGATCGCCGTAAACTTTATCTGTCCCTATAAAAAAGTCCAGGCTCGGCAGGCTCAGCAAGATTGATTCC
>NZ_JAZFTO010000344.1:0-5656 GCF_036446775.1 Candidatus Desulfatibia sp. | reverse complement strand
AGAGATTTCAACATCTTTCAAAAAAAACAAATATTCCCTAAAAGAAAAGGGATATAGGAAACGCAGCAAGATTCTTCGAGAAAGGTCATAGGCAGATTCAAATAGCGACAATGATACGGAACTTGTAAACACTATCCGAATATCAATAAAATCATATATCTTTTTTAAATCTTTTGCATATGTTTTACAGAAATGAATTTCATCTAATAATAGGGTTTTTATCTTATACTGATCCACAAGAATACCGGATAATTGATAGAGATTAAATCCTTCAAGGGTGTCGACAGAGACATAAAACGAATCCGGCTGCGAGATGGTCAACTGTTTGAGCAATACAGTTTTACCCACCCCTCGTGGTCCCACAATGCCGATGAAGTGTTTGCCCAGTTCCGATTTGATTTCGCTGAAAAGGTATCTTGTTCGCGGAAACTTTTTGCCTTCTTCCCTCGCTTTTTCGTTTAACTCAAGGATATCTGCAATATTCATTTCGATTCCCCTTTAGAACAGCGCATTTTAGACATCTTTTTAACAGAAAGCATATCATTTTGTCAAATAAAAGTATAAAATGGTATGCATTTTGTCAAATAATTGTCCGAAGAGAAGAACAGGTTTCCTTTCAACTCCTAAATAGTATCCATCCACGAATCCAAAATGAAGATTTAAAAGAAAAATTATATCGCACCAATAGAAGAGATACAGGATTTCAAGAAAGGCAAAAAATATGCTTTAATTTTAGTATGATCCAGGCCTTTTTCGTTTTGTTTGCGATCAATTGAGGTGTTAATCTATCAACTTGACTCCATGGATTGCCGTATCAGGCAATTTCTCAAGGCATGGGTACATTCGGATATATTTAACATTAACGAATGGAATCGTGTACATTGTTCCTTCAACTTCCAATATGAGTTGATTTTCATTCAAAGCTTTTTTAAGCATTGTACCAATTTTGCTGGGTTCATCGATTTGCTTGGGAAAATCAAATTTTAAGTCCGTGCCGTCAGGGTGATTGCTGCAACCAATCATAATCTGGAGCAGGAAATGCGCAAAGGAAGATTCCGGCGAGACCTTTATTACCGGTTGAGTGTCTTTCCCATTACCGTACCACCGTTGCGGGAAAGACGGGAAGATATTCCTATGTTGGTCTGGTCTTTTGTCAGAGAGTTCGGAGAGAGTATGGGCAAATCCATTGAAGTCATTTCTAAAAAAGACATGGCTATGCTAAAAAGCTATTCCTGGCCCGGCAATGTACGGGAACTGAAGAACATCATCGAACGTGCGATGATTTTAAGTACCGGCGCGACCCTTCATTTGGATCAGATGGGTTCTGAAGATGTAGAAACCATTCAATCAATAACACTTAAAGGGGTCGAAAAAAGTCACATTTTGGAGATACTGGAAAACACCGGCTGGAAAATCAGCGGCAGAAATGGTGCTGCTGAAGTTCTGGGGCTCAAAGAGTCTACCCTGCGTGCGAGAATGAATAAACTTGGCATTAAGAGGCAAAAATAAACGAATCAAACTTGTGAGAAAACCGGGCTAAGCTCATAAGCACCGTATGCCCCGGTAAGGAACAGTCATTTTCAGGCGTCTTTGTCTGGGAGTTTCTCTACCATTTTTCCGTTTTCATAAATAATGATGCCATGTCCGAAGCGTCGAGCTCGTTCACGGGCCTTTAACGCGGCACGCCTAATGGCCGTTTCGGCAAGCCTTATGTCAGGATCATCCAATTTTTTGGGTGCGCTATTCGTTTGTGTATCAGTCATGTCTTTCTCCTTCATCGATAAAAATAGGCCACTCTCCTGCGTTGTCAATAAGAACCCATTCATCCACAATCGCTTTGTACAATGTTTCAAAATTGCTTAATCCGGAATGATAGCGACGACGAACCACATCTTCCGGCACATTGTGCCCCCCCTCCTTTACACGCTGCTTCACACGGGCAATGGCGAATTCTGGATTAGGAAGTCTTAAAAAATACAGCTTAACCTTATATCCTTCCTTCTGCCATTCCGGGATATGTCTGGCATAATTCTTTCCGCTCAAGGTTGTTTCAAAAGAAAAGCTCTCACCTTTTTCCACATACTGCTTCATCATTTCAAGCATCATCTTTGCTGCTTGAATAGAACTTGCATCTGGGCGAAAAGGATTGATGCCAGCTGCAATCAGATCCGCATTGATGAAATTGGGGCACTCGGCTTCCCTGGGCAGGAACTCAGTGGCAAATGTTGTTTTTCCTGCCCCATTCGGTCCGGCAATAATTAAAATCTTCTTATGTCTAACCATACTCTCTGTTTTTTTCATTTCCTCATTTTCAATAAAATATTTACCCGCGTCAAGTCCAATGCCATCAACTCAAGAGCGTGTTCCTCTGCCTAAACCCACTTTATACAAGATTCCTAAAGGAAATCAACACATTTTGAGGTTTGGAATTGTGACGGTGAAGGCGATAGCAAAAATACCACCAATGAGAGGGGTATTCTCAATGGTCCCCTTGCCTGTGATTTTATGCTTATCAAAGGTCTGAGCGCGGCTGTGATCTATCGGAGATAACACAGGTTGAAAGGTTATGGTTTAGGTGAATTTTAAACAAGTTTTGAGATAAAATAAATCGCAATATATTGCGAGATTAGCAATATATTGCGAAAAGGAGGCGACGCTTTTTAATTTTCACAAAGCTTGTATTAGAAAAAAATAGTTTATTATCAGCGGCTTGGAGAGTACTCCCGGCCGCTTTTTTATTGTGGCATGTATTTTGCCATAATGTTTCTTATTCGTCGCCAGGCAGTACAAACAAGAACCGGTTTAAAATGGATTAAAGTGAAAGGTAATGGGTATGGTTATTTTTACATTGCACCTCGAGGTTGCACCGAGTGAGAGATTAAGTGTCCTGAAAACAATTCATGCCATTATCGGCCCCACCTCTGTTCGAAAGGGGTGTCTTCATTGCGGGCTCTATAGCAACTCCCAAAATGATGATGAGTTGATTTTGCTTCAGAAATGGAAGTCACAGCAGGACCTGGAGAGACATGTCCGTTCCGATGACTTTCGAAAGATACTGACGGTTATGGAGGCCGCGAAAAAGAAGCCCGAAATCAGTTTTACAACCGTCACTTCAAAGGCAGGGTTGGAACTGGTGGAAAAGATCCGTTCAGGATGATCCGGCAAGACATAGGAATATTAAGAGGGCGATGGTGCCTTCTTTACCATTAATTTGAACCGGAAGTTTTAGGTAGATTAAAAAAGATAGGAGAAACAACTATGAAACACCCAAAAGAAGAAAATCGCTCGGGAATGGACCGGCGCACTTTTTTAAAGAGTGCGAGTATAGGCGCTTTGTCGTTAGGCCTGGGCACCACTGCATCCGTTTCAGGTCTTTTTACAGGAACAGGCGTGGCTGCTCAGCCGAACAAGAGGCCAAATATTCTCCTTATCGTAGCCGACGACATGGGCTACTCGGATCTGGGAAGTTACGGGGGTGAAATCAACACCCCGGTATTGGACAATCTGGCCAAGCAGGGCGTCCGCTACACCAACTTCTACGTGTCTCCAACGTGCTCGCCCACCCGCTCCATGCTGCTCACCGGAACGGACACCCACGTTGCCGGCCTGGGTAACATGGGCGAGCTGACGGCCCCGAACCAGATGGGAAAACCAGGATACGAGGGCGTACTCAACAAGCGTGTGGTCACGGTCGCCTCGCTGTTGCGCGACAACGGCTATCACACCTACATGGCCGGGAAATGGCATCTGGGTTTGAAGCCGGACCAAATCCCGCACGCCCGCGGTTTCGAGCGTGATTTTTCGTTGCTTGTGGGCGGAGGGAGCCACTTCGACGACCAGTGGAACGTTGAGTGGCAGATACCCAAGGCCCCGTACACAGAAGACGGGCGCCCGGTTGAGAAACTGCCCAAGGATTTCTACTCCACCAAGAACTACACCGACAAGACCATCCAGTTCATTGAAGAGGGTCGCGGGGACGGCAAGCCCTTCTTTGCCTACATGGCATTTACGGCCCCCCACGGCCCGCTGCAAGTGCCGGATGACTGGTTGCGCCGCTATAGGAATCGCTATGACGAAGGATGGGATGAGATTCGCAGGCAGCGCCTGGCGCGCATGCAGGAAATGGGCATCGTGGACAAAGGCGTCAATACCGCTGACCGCCTGTGGTTCCTGCCGAGGTCCTCGATGCTCGCGCCTGGGGCACGCATGATTCAGGGGCGCAAGATGGAACTTTACGCCGCCATGGTTGAATACATGGACGACCAGATCGGGCGGGTATTCGATTATCTCAAAGAGATCGGCGAGTACGACAACACCGTCGTTATCTTCATCTCCGACAACGGGGCTGAAGGAAACGACTTAAGAGCAATGGTGGCAGGTCGACCCGGGAGCATGGGTTATATGCATGCAGCCAACAATTTTGCCGAAAATGGGCACAATTCCATTGGCCGCAAGGGCACGTACGCCGAGTACGGGCCGGCATGGGCGCAGGTATCCATGGTGCCCTTCCGGCTTTATAAAGGATTCCTCGCAGAAGGCGGTATACGCTCACCGCTGATTGTCAGCGGTCCCGGCGTGCAGGGTGCCGGTGGATTAAATAAAGAGGCCGTGCTGCATGTCATGGACATTACTCCAACCATACTGGAGCTGGCCGGCGTCCGGCATCCTGCTACCTACAAGGGTCGTGAAGTGGCCCCTGTGCAGGGCAAGTCGTGGGTGGGGATGCTTGATGGCAGCACTCGATCACCCCGTACCTCAGATGACTGGCTGGGCTGGGAGATATTCGGTAACCGGGCGATTCGACAGGGGGACTGGAAGATTAGCTGGCATTATAAACCTTACGGTTCTTGGGACTGGCAGTTATTCAACCTTGCCAATGATCCTGGCGAGCAGTACGACCTGTCTGTCAAGTTCCCTGAGAAAAAGCAGGCGCTTATCACCCTGTGGGATGAGTATGTAGAAATGAACGGGGTGATCATTGGAGCAAGGTCGCCCTTTGAAGGAGCGAGAAAAGCGCTTCCCGATGCGGTGCCGGAGTTTGATAACTACCCGCCTGTCCGTGGTATGGAAGCGATTCCCCATAAAAAACTTATGGAACTTCGAAAAAGTCAATAGGGAGGTATATATATGAAAACAGAAAAGAGACCTATCAGGTTACCGGCCTTTCTTGCTATCCTGTCCATTTTTTTATTGTTTAACGGACCGGCCCTTGCCGTAGACGACGGCGCACGTGCCTACTGGAAGGGGCGGGACGGCACTCAGGGGGTGTCCTTCCAGTACCTGCGCCTGGATCTCCAAACCTCCGACAGCCAACAATTCGCCCCGGGCCAATACATTTATGCGAACGCCGACACCGAGGCCAGTATCTTTGTCGCTAACTATGTTCGCCACATAACGCTGTTCAATCGACCGTCATCGCTTTCCTTTGCAGTCGCCGGGGAGCGATGTTGATGTCGATGTCAACACCAAAGCACAGGCGCAGTTTGTACCGCCTGGTATTGCAGTAGGCACCGCGTTCAGCCAGTCCAGCTCCGGATACGCTGACCCCAGCGTGCAGCTGGTTGTCAATCTTTTTGGCACCCCGCCGCTTAAGACCAACTTTGACCTGATAGATTACGAACCGACCTGGAACCTTGATACTGCGGTGATGCTGGCA
>NZ_JAZFTO010000343.1:0-2195 GCF_036446775.1 Candidatus Desulfatibia sp. | reverse complement strand
CCAGCTCGGCACATTCACGTGCACTCAATTCAATAACTTTTCGAATCGCATCCCAAAGAAGATTAATATCGGTGGGATAATGTACATCGGTTTCCACAACAAAAGAATCGCATGGCGATGGACCCCAATGTTTGGACAGCCTGAAAGAAAATTAAGCTCGAAACCAGCGTATTGAAAAAGAAGAGGCATCAGGCGGCCTCAGCGAACGGAAGAGGGAGATCATAGTAAAACTCATCCGGTGTCCGGTCGTCAAGAGAAGAATGTCCTCGCTCTTGGTTGTAATAGCGCACCCAGCGGCTCAGCCCCTGGCGCAACTCAGAGCCACTGTTAAACGAGTGCAGGTAAAGGTAATGATGTTTGATGGTCCACCATAGCCGTTCTATAAAAATATTGTCCTGGCATCTTCCACGGCCGTCCATGCTGATGTTAACGCCGTGGTCCTTGAGCGTCTGTGTGAAAGCGTTGCTGGTAAACTGTGCGCCTTGATCCGTGTTAAAGATTTCCGGCGCACCGTAGCGTCTTAGAGCCTCTTTAAGCGCATGGACACAGAAATCAGACTCCAGTGTATTGGAAATTCGCCAGGCCAGGATTTTTCGGCTATGCCAGTCCATAACGGCAACAAGGTACATAAATCCACGGGCCATGGGAATGTAGGTGATATCAGTTGCCCAGACTTGGTTGGGACGATCGATGGTCAAGTCCCTGAGCAGATATGGGTAAATCTTGTGTTCGGGATGCGGCCTGCTGGTATGAGGCTTGGGGTAAATCGCCTCTATGCCCATCAGTCGCATCAGCCTTTGAATGCGTTTACGGTTGACTTTACGGCCCTGTCGACGAAAATGTCGCGCCATCGACCGGCTGCCGTAAGACGGTGTTTTCATGTACTGCTCGTCAATCAGGCGCATCAGTTCCAGATCTTCGGGTTTAATCCGCCGCGGCTTGTAGTAGAACGAGGACCGGCTTATGCCCAACAGGTGGCATTGTCGTGAAATGCTCGGCTTCTGTAATGGATCAATCATTTTCTTTCGTTGCTTGCTGTTCAGCTGCCGAGCTTGCGTGCTAAAAAATCGCGTTCTACCTTGAGTTTTCCGATATGACGATAAAGTTCGTCAATTTTGCCCTCGGCCTGCTTGCGGGATTTTTGGCCCTTGCCGAAAAGCTCAGCGGCGTTGTCGAGCAGTTGACGTTTCCACGTCGAGATCATCGTAGGATGAATGTCGAAGCGACTGGCAAGTTGAGCCGCAGTTTCTTCATTTTGTAATGCTGCCAACGCGACCTTTGCCTTAAATTGTGGACTGTGTTGTTTGCGCTTTTTGCCCATGGTCAGATCCTCCTTTTTTGGTCTGATTCAGAGCTTAACACATTGTCCAAATTTTGGGGACCACCGCCATTTTCAGCCCCGAAAAATAAATTTAAAGGAGAAATGATCATGACGAATAGATACGAAAAGACTTTCAGTATTGGCGATGCCAGCAGAATAACTGGCGTCAGCCAGCGACAATTAAGGGCTTGGGAAGGTAAACACATCCCCCAGCCAGATCGGTTGATCGGTGGAGAGAGAGCTTATCGCAGGTATACCCAGGCCCAGATTAACCTGATAACGCGAATCAAAGAATATCAGGATCAAGGGTTCACACTAAAAGCCTCCGCGCAAAAAGCCCAGGATGCTCTGGCCGCGAAGGGGGGTACGGCTAATGCGTAAAAAGCAAAGGAAAATGAAAACCAAGATGTGCCCTCTTCTGGATGAGAATTGTGTGAAAGATTCTAACGAATTTAAAATCAACCGGAAGCAAGCAGAATTTACATCAAGCCTTGAATCAAATTCCTTTGCTCTTAGTAGATTTAAATTTTCTTTGCTCCTGGCTTTAACAAAGGGTGGGTGTTGCCGCCGTGGATATAACCGGCCTGATAAAGCCCCTTCCGCAATTGGAGTGTGCCGCTGGCACCGGGAACAGTTCCTTGTTAATGCCATTTAAAATCTGTTTTAATCATGCGATTTTTAACCCTCCAGTAGCAACAAAGATTGTTCGAGCCAATCACCTGAAAATATCCATTCTGGCCAACCCAGCTCGGTTCTGGTGGGCTTTCTATCCGAGTCCATAGAGATAGATGTGCATAAAAAACAGTAAAAAAAATAATTTTGCAACGGGTGATTTGGGGAGAGCTTTCCGGCATCGATAGTATATAATTGTATA
>NZ_JAZFTO010000342.1:0-3652 GCF_036446775.1 Candidatus Desulfatibia sp. | reverse complement strand
TTTATCACCACTGCCGTTAAGACCGACAATCAGGCCATAGCCGAACAGTTGATTGGACCTGATCCCCTTGATCGAAGCGATATCCTTGATCCTCGCCGGCATACCCATGGATGGATAAATGAAACTGAACAACAATATAATCAGCAAATATAATCTAAAACGGCCAGACATAATCAACTACCCTCCCTAACCAGCCCGGTTTCTGTTTATCCGCTACGGGGCCTTTGCCGGCATAAAGTATCCTGGCGGAAGCCACGTACGTAGAAGCGATTTCATTGGCCGGGCTTATATCCTCCGGCCTTATTATGCCCGAGATAGTTATGAACTGCATTTCATTATTAACCTTGATCTCTCTTTTGCCGTTAATATAAAGGTTCCCGTTGGGAAGAACCCTTTCAACCAAGGCCGCAATGTAGGCTTTTACATGCCCGTCCCGATCACTGCTGCCTTTACCGTCAAAATCCATGCCCAGAGTTGCCGCGATTAAATCATCAGTACCCGGGTTCTGTGCCAGCGTTGAGTTTTTGTTGGCCAGCTGCTTCATATAACCTAAAAACTTCAGTTTGGCTGCGCTGACACTCGATGATCGACTCGTTTTGGTATTGGCATTCAATTGGGCTTCCGGGTCTTCCACAATTCGCACAGTGACAATATCGCCCACTTTTCTGGCTCTGCTGTCCGTAAACAGATCAACCCCTGAGACATCCGACCATAATGACCCTTCCGCGGGCCGGGGAGATGTAAAAACCGGAAATCCGGGTTCACGGACCTCTTTGATTCCAGCTGGAGTAGATGTGCTTTTGGGCGCGCCGGCACAGGCGGTTAAAAATACAAGTGCCATGCATAAAATTATGTATTTCCTTGTGGGCATTGATTTCTCCTTTGCTAAAAATCCACCATCACGGTTGAGGAATTTATAATTTTTGCGTAAATCTTTCTTTTGCTCATCAGGTTCTGAACCTTTACAAGTTGGCCCGCAAAACCTTTCATTAAAACCTTTCCGGGAACAGTTATCCTTAGACCGCTTGATTCTGCCAGAATCGTGACCAGGTCACCTTTGTTGACAACCGGAGATTTTTCCAGCATCCATGCTTTAATACTGGTATCTGCCTTGATACTATGCTTGGCCATCAGTCCGGTCACTTTGCTGATATCGGTTAAATAGTTTGCAGATACGTGCGAGATATTTCTTCTGGCTAAATAAACATCGTCTGCTCTGATGATCTCTTTCCTCTTAAGATTGCGAGCGGCGCAAACTATCGATTCAAATACATCCGCCCAGCCGGAAAGCTTAACCTTGTTCCTTACCACCCCGTCCACGCTGATAACAGCAACTAATTTTACATAGCCTTCCAGCCTTTTGCTGTTTTTTTGAAACAGCTGAATGCTGATCTTTCCGGAGGCAACCGGCTTGTTGCCGGAAACTTTAAATTTGGACACGACTACATCCGGCCTTTCTTTCCCCAGGCGACGGTAAAGAAATTGAGTATAGACCTCTCGAAGTTTCCCTTCCGTTATGGATTGATAATTTTGTGACCCGGCCGCTTCAACGTCCTTAGCGGCGGCCGGCTTGACCGTTACAGACAAGCAAAGGGCCAAAAAAATGATTAAAATAATGGTAATGCGGGTAGTTTTAACCATGGCGGCTACCTCTTGATATTATTAACTATTGACAGCATTTCATCGGCTGTTTTGATGGCCTTGCTGTTAATCTCGTAGGCCCTCTGGGCCATAATCATGGAAACCATCTCTTCCACAACATCCACATTGGAAATCTCCAGATACCCCTGCACAATTGTTCCCATACCATCGGAGCCCGGTGTGCCGGAAACAGCTTCTCCCGAGCTGTCGGTGGCTTTATACAGATTGTGCCCCATACTTTTAAGGCCCGCCGCATTGGCAAATGAATATAATTCCAGAGTTCCAAGTTGGCTCCCTGTACCGGTGGCGTCAAAAATGGTTACGGTTCCATCGGTGCTGATTTCGATAGAAACCGTATTCGCTGGAATACTCATCTCCGGTTGCAATTTTTCGCCGTTGGGTGTGACGATATTGCCGTCTGAATCCAATTTAAAATTGCCTGACCGGCTATAGGCATCCTCTTCATTGCTGATCACCTTGAAGAAACCCCGGCCTTCAATCGCCATATGCAATTCATTTTTGGTTTCTTGAAAATCTCCCTGCATGAACATTTTCTGGACCCCGACAGGCATTACCCCCATACCGATTTGGATACCTGTAGGGATCTGACCGCCGTCCGCTGTTTGTGAGCCGCCCTGGCTGATAGTCTGATACATCAAGTCCTGAAAATCGGTCCGGCTCTTTTTAAAACCGACGGTACTTACATTGGCCAGGTTATTGGCAATAACATCAATAGTCATTTTCTGGGCGGCCATTCCCGATGCCGCCGACCACAATCCTCTTAGCATAATTATCTCCTCCCTTATTACACCATACCTTGGTCATTAATCATTTTGCTGGTAATTTCATCAATGGTCTGAATGGCCTTTTGGGCCGACTCAAACGATCTGAAGGCTTCCAGCATCTTAATCATCTCTGTCGTCGGATTAACATTGGAACCCTCCAGATAACTCTGTTTAACACTGGTTTCTGCGGCTGCTAAAACTTCATTCTCTTCTCCCTGATGGAAGTAATACGAACGGCCTTCTTTCCTAAGAAACTGAGGCCGTTTGAATTCGACCAGCATTAACTTATCCACCGGCGTGCCGTCCACGACAACCTGTCCGTCATTTGTTATGGTCATCTTTCCTCCGGCAATTGTAATGGGACCATTTTCCCCCAAGACGACATCACCGGTACGAGTCACCAGAACACCCTGGGCATTAAGGGTAAAAGCGCCGTCCCTCGTATAGCGTATTCCCTTGGGAGTCTGAACCTTAAAAAAACCCTGGCCCTCCAAAGCCACATCCAGGTCATTCCCTGTATGTCTGACAGGACCCGGCGAGAAATCGGTTACAGAAACGTAATTCATCGAAAGCGTCTGACTAAAAGAGATGATATCTTTCCGGAATGCATTCGTATTCAGGTTGGCAAGATTATTGGAAATGGTTTCAAATCTAAGCTGGTGCACCAAAGCACCGTCAATTAATGTATAGATTCCTGATATCATATTCTGACCCCTTCCTTTGTCGGCTTAATGATTGATTCTTTTTATTTGCAATATCAATGCCAACTGCAACAGGATGACATCTTTGCGTAACATATTGATAAATATGTAATTAAATGCGCTGTGGGAAATGGTCTAACATCGGCTGGATAAAAATTCGGAGGAAAAAAATGCCTATGGGAACTTTTTGCCGCCGCTTATGCGACTATTTCTGATTTTAGTACCTATTTATTCAAATCACATCATATTTGCGAAGGATTTATCTAACAAAATATTTTCGCCACCAAGACACCAAGACACAAAGTTAAATTATAATAAACAGTTATTCTTTGTGTCTTAGTGCCTTTGTGGCTATTCTTTCTGGTTTATCCGGATTGGGAATTATTCGAGTTTAGGGAATATACAAATGCCAACAGCTCAGCGACAACAACATAAAGATCAGCCGGAATCTCAGCATTCAAATCGAGTTGTGATAAAACCTCTATCAGGTCAGGGTCAGGGTGTATGTGTATATTATGCTTTTTG